>CAZEAL010000118.1:0-1919 GCA_964510265.1 uncultured Candidatus Saccharibacteria bacterium | reverse complement strand
TTGTTCAATTTTATTTTTTACTTTTGCTTTGTTATTTTCAAGTTGTTTGTTTTTATCTTCTTGGGAAGTGCCGCTCTTGAATTTTACTAATATCTGTCCAGATACAAAATCTTCATTTTTAGCTTTGACAGATTTATTGAATATAGGTAGTCCTAAGAGTGTTAATAAAGCTATCAGGAGAAATGAAATAGTAATCACTTTTTTCATCTAATTTGGATTATATCAAATATTTTTAGAGATGTATAATAATTAACACAATATGGATACTGCCGTCGAAGAAAAGCTGTATAAGTTTTTTTCAAAGTTTCCTTTAATAGAGTACAAAAAAAGCAATATTCTTCTTCGTCCAGAAGATACTCCTCAAGGTGTGAGTTATTTATCACAAGGATACGTAAGAATATTTTTTATTACCAAAAACGGCCATGAATTCACTCTGAACATTTTTAAGCCGGGATCGTTTTTTCCTCTTACATGGGCTATTTCTAATATTGATAATACTTACTTCTACGAAGCAATGAGTGATATACAAATATTAAGGGCACCTAAAGATGTATTTTTGGATTTTATTCGAAAAGACAGAGAAATTCTTTATCTTGTAAGCCACCGATTACTTGTTGGAATCGATGGCATAACATCACGTTTAGAATATTTGATAACAGGAGACGCACGTTGTAAGGTAGCTAATGTGCTTTTAATGTTAAGTAGAAGATTTGGCAAAGTAAATTTAAAAAACGGACATATCAAAATAGATTTTAATATTACCCAAAAAGATATAGCGCAACTGGCAGGTTTAACAAGAGAAACAGTATGTTTTGAAATGAAAAAATTAGAAGCAAACAAATCTATAAAACGTGCTAATAATTCGTATATAATTTGTAATGTTAAAAAGCTGAATACTGGAAATTTGATTTCCAGAAGTGGTGTTACTCCTCAAACTTTATGAAATCAAACAACCCACCGAAATTTATCGATGGGTTGTATTTTTGAAATTCGGGATGTTTATTAAATAATATCTCCGGAATTTCCGTCGCTTGAGTTAACCCAAGAACCGTTGTTACCTGCGTGGTATATCCATCCCCACCAATCGTAAGAAAAACCGTATCCCGAATCGAAATATTGATCTGCCCAGTTGACGTATCCAGGACAATTTGCAGATAGATCGCAATCGTAGTCAAATGACCCGACTGATCCTCTAGTTTTCCAACTTGGTGAAGATTTAAGTGTGCCTGCGATGGTTGCTCTATAACCGCCCTCAACTGTTCCATCTTCGTCACCGTCAAGCGTTCCACCAGCACCTGGGCTTGTTTGCCCAGCTTGAGCATCAAACTGACCGGTATACTTTACTTCTGTACAGTATTCTCCTTGTGTGGACGATTCCCATACTTGGATGTGTCTATTGAAGTTATCGAACGCCCAATAATTTCCTCCTTCTCCTGAGTCCACATCATTAACTACTTTTTGGGTAACATTAACAACCGGAGACCCGACTTTGTCGCATTCTCCAGGATTAACTTCGGTTCCCCAATTAAGAGTATTGGGAGCTGCAAAAGCTGTAGACGCTAAGCTCGCTAGCATTAATGCGCCAGCTGCTGCACCTGCTAAAAATTTTCTCATTTTATCACCTCCTGCCTATTTAAAATAAAAAACCGCCATCACTAAAGGCGGTAACAAATATTTATATTCAAATTTTATAATGGAAATACACCAAATTTATAATGATACTTATTAGGATGTTTGTCAATATGTTTAAGTAAGTTTAATCTCTTTATTTTGTTGCCAATGCCACTGATTCTACCGACATTTTTAGCACCTTGTCATACTTAGCCCATGAGCTTAGCGGTGCTGTTGTGGTTATAACCATGCCATACGTATCATTAATGTAAAATACATACTGGATTTGGCGAAGTACTAATCCATCG
>CAZEAL010000117.1:0-2117 GCA_964510265.1 uncultured Candidatus Saccharibacteria bacterium | reverse complement strand
CCAAGACGCCGATTTGGAGTACAACCCCAAGGAGTATCCCCTATTACTCCAGCCAATCTTGGATAAAAGGGCGGACGTAGTATTTGGCTCTCGCTTTTTGGGAGACAGACCACACAGAGTACTTAACTATTGGCACATGGTGGGAAACAAATTTCTAACACGAGTATCGAACATGATGACGAATATCAATCTCACCGACATGGAGACGGGATACAAGATGTTTACTCGTGAAGTAGCTGAGAAACTTCATCTTGAAGAAAATCGTTTTGGTATGGAACCGGAGTTTACGGCAAAAATCGCTAGAATGAAATGTCGTGTATATGAAGTGGGTATTAGCTACTCCGGCAGAAATTACGACCAAGGAAAGAAGATTGGTTGGAAAGATGGTGTTTGGGCTTTGTGGTGTATCTTGAAATACAACTTGGAGGTTTAAATTTTTCTTAAAACAATAAAGAGTTGTGGCCCCCAGTGTTTGAAGGGAAAAATATTAAGTATCCCGAGAAACTTAAATAATCTTTGATGAATGCTGTTTGCATGATCGTCAATTTCCCAAAGTGATGATGATTTTCCAATTTTGATATTTGAAAAATGAGAAACATATCTTTGGAATTTGAGTAAGTATGGCTCGCAGGTAGTGTCATCATCAGGATTCTTAAATTTTTTTTGGGGGGTGACCTTGGTGAATGATAAAGATGAGTTTCTTGTTGGAAAAAGGTCTTGAAGAAAACCTAGTAATAATTTTTTTAATGGTTTTTCTACAGAGACGGGAGAGCGACGATTGGGAGAACCGTAGTTGGGACAAAGAATCGCAATCGATCCATCCTTTTTTGTTACCCTAAACATTTCTTTGATAAACAATTCTTGATCTTGAGTGTGTTCGAGAACAAAGGTGGAGTAAACCAAATCAAAGGAATTGGAGGAGAAGGGAAGTTTTTCTCCTTTAACAAGGATAAATTTATGGTGAGGATATTGTTTACCAGCTTTATTTATGGCGAAATAACTAACATCTACACCTGTTCCTGTTTTAATTTTTCCGGTAAATAAATTAAGACGGGTTCCTTCTCCACAGCCTACATCGAGAATTTTTTTAGATTTTAGGGCAAGGCTTTGGATAGTGACTAGGCCTGGATGTTTGCCTATTTGCAAGCTAGCTTCTTGGGCAAGTTGATAGTATTTCTCTTGACCAATCATATATAGCCGGATTTTTTAGATGGAAAAAACTTTCTTTTGATTCTTTTAGGAATGGTTTCTATTAAACAGCGAAGGTAGATACTAAGGCTCATTGCTTTGGTTACATCTGGAACAATTGAAGGGTGTTTCTGGAAAAATATTTCCGGTAATAAGTTATTTTTTATTTTCTCTCCTAACTCATATTTTCGTTTGAAACTACGTTTTAATGTTTTATTGTCGAGTGAAGATCTTTCTAGGTGGGTGGTATGGAAAAAAAATAATTCTTCCGAGAAGTAAAGTTTTTCCGTAGGCAGATCTTGAATAGCAATACCGGAGGTAGTGTATGTCTGACCGCCGTGAGGATTCATTACCTTAAGATCTTTTAACAATAGATCAATAATCCTAATTGAGAGGTGTCCTTTTTGACCAGCAATTTCGTATTTCCCCGATGACTTTGGTAATTTATGATAAATATCGCCAACTAAGTTGATCGTTCTAACGACAATCGCCGATGGTTCCTTTTGATTGGCGACTTTGATCATTTTGGTTATTTCTTTTTTTCCCCAAACCTCATCTCCGTCGAGGATTAAAAGCCAACGATATTCTTTTTTGTCGGTTTTATCGAGCATCTCTGCTCTCAGTTTGGTGTGCATTTCCGAATCTACAGATCCTTTTTCGACAAAATCAATTTTGGATGAATTAATGGAATTAATTATCTCCACCGTTTTGTCTTCCGAGCCGGTGTCCCAGACCATTATTTTGTCGACAAAAGGAAGAACAGATTGAAGAGCATACCAAATGAAGTTTTCCTCGTTTTTGACTAAGCAGTGAACAATAACCTTATTTCTCATCGTGGGTGGTAAGCAAACGATAAAGTTTGGTGCCGGTAATCAGCAAGACGATGATGTTGGTTATCCCCAAAGCTATGGGTGGAGCAAACGAACCAA
>CAZEAL010000116.1:0-13360 GCA_964510265.1 uncultured Candidatus Saccharibacteria bacterium | reverse complement strand
TTCTGGCAGGAGATTTTAAAAACAGAATAATTGAGATGCTATATAGGGAGGGGGGTCTGGTTTTTGACTCTGCGGATTATTCGGCGACAAAATATCTGTCTGCGCTCGTAAATTTGCTTTCGTCCGGGGTTTTCCTGGCTTTGTTATTTGGCGGCTCCTTGGCTGCAAAAAAGAAAAATAAACCAGCAGGGCTTTTAATTTTAAACATAATAATTTATTTATTATTTTTTACCTTGCAGTCAAGAAAAGTTGATAGGTGGATTGTTCCTGTTTTACCTTTTTGTATTATCTTTTCTTCTTACTTTTTTTCCCGGGTTGTACAATCCTTAAGGTCTCAAGGCAAATTAATAACTATCATTGCTGCTCTGTTTTTAGGTATTATTATCTCCCACTATTTTTATTTCACACTACTGCTTTTATCTCAATACCAAAAAGATACACCTAAAAGTGCTTCTTATTTATGGCTAAAAGACAAGGTAGAAATATCCAACACAGTTCTCGCAGTTACTGAAGAAGGACTGGACCCGATTAATAAAATCCCAGGTTCAATGGTAATTCAATTCAATGTCTACGAATCCGACAGTGCGCAATACTTTTTTCCACCGAATCCGCACTTATTTAAATATATAGTGCTTGCATCCAAGCCCATGTCATATTACAAAAATGAATTAGTTAAACATAAATATCCTGTTTATTTTAACAGGTGGAATGAATTCGAAAGCTCATTATTCAATACAAAAGATTTTGAAATGATAAAAGAGTTTACGCTGACAAAGCCAAATTTGGCTAATCTCTCAGACGTATATATATTCAAAAACCTGAATATGTTGTGAGGATACAGGCATATTCCAATTCCACACTTTACGCACTAATTGTAAACACAATGCTTTTAATTTATATTACAATCAGTTTATATGGAACAAAGTTCGGAATTTAATCATACAAAGGAATCTAGAAGAGCTGTTTTGGTAAGCGTTATTGTTATTTTGGCCATTTTTCTTCTGCTCCTAATAGTATTTTCATTAGTGAAAAGAAATAGCTCCGAATACTGTCAGATATCCGAATCTAATGACTGCGATAATGAAGTTGCGGAAATAAATGGAACTATCAACGATACGTATGCTTATGCGGATGCGGGTTACAGATTCACTCCCAATTCAAATTATATAAAGACTAGAAATGCAATATATGTGAAAAATCTAAGTTTTATTGGAAACAACTTAAAATTCAGCGGTGAAAAAGAATACTTAAATCACAGCATACCATTTGGAAGTCAAATAATTGTAATAGGCAAGGTAATGAATACTGACAAGCACAGATGCACCGATAAAGATTTTGCGAATAAAAATCCAAATATATGCAAAAAAGATGGTTTTAGATTAGTTGTCTCTCCAGATATTATCTATTCTCCAACAGATAAACAATCAAAATACAGCATTATAGGCAAATTCTCGGATATAAATAAAATTAAAACAGACTGTCCGGAAAAAGCACGACTATGTGGTTTGGAAGCCGAAAACAGTTGCTTCGAAATAACTCTTGAAGACCGGGTTTGTAAAAATATCCAAAATACTTCGAATATGTTCTTGGTAAACGGCTCAACAAACAACCTTAATTCCACACTTTCGCCTTCTCAATTTTTCCAAGTAACAAGTATAAGCTATTCCGGTACCCCTGTAGATCGGGAAACCAGTAATCTGCTGGACAAATATTATTCTAATGTAAATAAAACGTTTTCTGTTTATGATGGAAACGGAATGAAAATTTCCGTTGTAGATCTAGAAGACAAAACAACCTTCAATAATTTATCTGACTATTTCGTGTCTAATAATGGCGCGTATTATTTTGAGAGTAATAAATTATATTTTTACGATTTTATTACAAAATCAAAATATTTAGTATCCGATCTTAAAGATTACATTCAGAATAAAACAATCATTACAAGTACATTACCTTCCGGAGACAGAAAAGAGCTGATTTTATTAACAAGCGAAATGCTCAGCTCCAAACCTTTTGACATTTATTTATTAAGAAATTACAAATATACCTTCTTACACTTGAATTTAAAGGATTTCGAAGAAGACAAAAAGACTATTGAACCAAAACAACTGTATAGCTCGGAATATGAGGGGTTTTTAAATCTAATATCATTTGATTTCAATAACAATAAGGCCATTGTTTATTTTACGCCGGACATTGACCAAAAAAGCGCTTGTAGAGGAAGTTATTATAAACAAATTAATCTTGATACTAAAAAAGTATTAGAAATATCACAAATCCTTACCGATTATAATAAATATTGTTACGATCCAATTTACAAGCGGCTATTTAATTCTGAAAATGGTAACACTTTAATTTTTGCACAGGACTTTAACCCTAACATCACCGGACAAAAAGTTAAAAAACTGGAAGTGTATGTTTTAGAAAATGATTTGGTTACTAAAAATGTTTACCTATCTAACGACAAAGCTTTAAACGAGCCTGCAATCAGAATCATCGATAAAAAGGATAATACTCTCACTATTACAAATACGTTAGGGGAAGATATTTTATACTCATTTAATTTAAATAATAGTGATTTTATTCTGGAAAACTTCTCTCCACTACTTGAAAGTAATATCTCAAAAGATTGCACTGATAACTCGGATTGCGAGACTGAAGACAGTAAAAAAGAAGCAACAGATTTCCTTTACAATTCATACCCCATTTTTTACAATGATACTTTTGTATACTTCATGCAATCCAGTGGGGCGAGCATGATTCCATATAAGCTGGATATTGAAAACAACACTTCAATACAACTGGCCACATTTTCAAAAAGCGTGCGAGAACAAATAGTCGGGGACAAGCTGTATTTCATAGACTGGGACTACTAAACATTTCAGTTATTATAAATAGTCTCTCAATCGCTTGCTCCTCGAAGGATGGCGAAGTTTTCTTAAAGCTTTAGCCTCTATTTGCCTGATTCTTTCTCTCGTTACACCAAATTCCCTTCCGACTTCTTCTAAAGTTCTTGACCTTCCGTCTTTTAAACCGAACCTCAACTCCAAAACTTTTCTTTCTCTGGGGTTAAGCGTATCCAAAACTTCTACTATGTGGCCTTTCAGCAATTCCTGGCTCGCCGATTCAAAAGGAGACAAACCAACCTCATCAGGAATAAATTCTTTCAGCCTTGTATCTTCCTCTTTTCCTACCGGGGTCTCTAAAGAAGTGGTTTCCTGCGAAATCTTCATTATTTCCAAAGCTTTTTCCATTTCAATACCCATTTCATTTGCAATTTCCAATGGGGTAGCAGGTCTTTCAAGCCTCTGCTCCAATTCTCTTTCGATTCTTTTGAATTTGTTTATTGTTTCAATCATGTGAACGGGAATTCTGATAGTTCTTGCCTGGTCGGCTATTGCCCTGGTAATTGCCTGTCTGATCCACCATGTAGCATAAGTAGAAAACTTAAATCCTCTCCTCCAATCAAATTTTTCAACTGCCCTCATCAACCCAATATTCCCTTCCTGTATTAAATCCAAAAATGAAAGTCCTCTTCCCATATATTTTTTGGCGATGGAAACAACCAACCTTAAATTTGCTTTAGTCAGCATGTCTGAAGACCTTTTATCTCCCTTTTCAGCTTTTTTTGCCAGCTCAACTTCCTGGGGGGCGGTCAGTAAATCAACCTTACCTATTTCTCTCAAATACATTCTCACGGGATCAGACGAAACCGCTTTATCCATTTTAATTTTTGACAAATCAATTTCATCCGCCCCCATTAGCTTTTCCGCTTCTTTGGCAGAATCTACGTCAAAAACATCAACACCAGCATCTAAAAGCTTTTCATACAACTGATCTAAAAGCTCAATATTTTCCTCCGCGTCGGGAAAAAACTCCAGCAATTCATTTACCGTAAGATATCCTTGTTTCTTTCCTTTTGTGACAAGTTTATTAAGGGCTACATCCTGCGGAATATTTGGAGCCTTAGCTACTACTCTTGCCGCTCTGGTCACTCTTACCGGTTTAACAGTTTTATCAATTATCGGCGCGGTGTCTTTTAATTTCGGCATCTCTTTTATTTCTCTTATTCCTTTATGTGAATTTACTTTTTTACTTTTAATATCAGTTTTCTTTTCTTTCTTCAATTTTTTGGTTTGTTTATACATTTAATTATGTATTTCACGAAAGTTCGTTGAATTCTTCAGTTAGTTCACGAACCAATTTTTCATTTTTTTCCAATTCGGCTTGCTTTATTCTTTGGCTTATTTCCTGTCTTTTCTTCTTGACATACGTATCCTTGAGCCGTTGAAACGAATTTTCCATCTCTTTCTTAAAGAGCTTATCGTCTTTCGCTACATAATCAAGATCCCAAAGGTACAACTCTTCGGTAAATTTCTGCAGCTCTACCGGGAGGTTGCTACTGAAGTATTTTATATCAAAATTACCCTTTTCACCAGATAAAAACTCGGAAAATCTTCTGTAAAGCTCTTTATAAGTGTCATTGCTGAAATATTTCTCATTGAGGGTATTTTGCCCATCAACATACATAAAAGTTTCAATATTGTCAAGTGGGGCCTTAAACAACAGCGCGAGCATATAAGCCTCGGGAGTTTTCCTATAAATATTTAATATCTTGTCATCATCCAGAGTCGGCGAATCTTCAGAAGCGGAAATCGCTGTCTTCCTGGAAATTAAGTCGCTTATTACTGTCTGATCTATGCCAAGTTCTTCGGACAGCAATTTTACATAGTGATTTAAAGTAACTTTATTAGAAATCCGCGAAAAAAGCGGCGTCAGTTCTTCAACTATCTTCTTTTTACCTATTGCGCTGGTTTTATCATTTTTCTTCAGGGAAGTGGCCAAATAAAAATCATATACAGGCACACTGTTGTTCAGGACATCTTCCACACCTTTTTTATCATTTTTTATCAGTTCATCAATATCCTTATATCTACCCGGTAGGGCGGCTATTTTCACATTCAGCCCCTCTTTCTCAGCGAGTTCAACTGCTCTGTATGTAGCATTAACACCCGCGAAGTCAGTATCAAAACAAAAAATCAAGTCTTTAGTATATCTTGATGTTATTTTCAACTGTCCTTGAGTTATGGACGTTCCTGAAGCGGCTATAAAGTTTTTAAATCCGGCCTGATGTGCGCTTATTACATCCATATATCCTTCAACAAAAACAGCGGTACTGTTTTTTAGGGTCATTTTTGCCTTATCCAAACCATAAATAAACTGACTTTTATGGAAAACTAAAGTTTCGCTGGTATTTAGATACTTAGGTTGCTCATCCCCCAAACCCCTACCTGCAAATCCGACTATTTTATTATCTGTTTCAACCAATGGAAAAATTACTCTATTTCTGAATTTATCTATATAGCCATCCCCAGTACTTTTTTTAACCACTGCTCCGGCGTCTATCATATCCTCAACTACATATTTTTTCTTTGACAAATACTGAAATAATAAATCCCAGCTGTTCGGAGCAAACCCAAGCTTAAATTCCTGGATAGTTTTTAAAGTTAAATTTCTCTTGTCTACAAAATACGAATACCCTATTTTTCCCGCATTATGTCTTAACAGCAAATAATGATAAAATTCCGCCGACAAATGATTAATTTCAAACAACAGCTTTTTCTTTTTGGCAAACTTATCTTCATATTCGCTTTCTATATGAACACCGGCTTTGTCTGCTAATATTTTCAATGCCTGCGGAAATTCCAGTCCTTCAATTTCCTGAATAAACTTAAAAATATCACCGGCCTTGTTGCATCCAAAACATTTAAATATCCCAAGTTCTTCGGAAACCATAAAAGAAGGGGTTTTTTCACCATGGAAAGGGCACAAACCTTTATAATTTCGCCCTGATTTTTTTAAGCTGACATAATGACCAACAACATCAACTATGCTAAGCCTTTGTTTTATTTCTTCGATAGGAGTCATCTTTAATTTGTATTACCATGAAATTATACTAAATACAACAAAACTTATATTAATTGAGATGTTATTATATTAGTAACTGAAAAGTTATATTGAAATTATTACTGAGACGGAATCAAAGCCTGCTTGTGGGAAATGACAAAAATCACTAAGAATCAAAAAAAGTTTATAAAAAACAATTATAAATCAGTTCCGTTAACCGAACTGGCTGCAAAAATCGGTATACCGGAAAAGGAAATAGTTTTTTATATCGGAAAATCCGGAAGAGACGTTAATAAAATAATCGACAAAGAAATAGAGGATCAAAACCGGGTAAAGTTCGGATCAGTAAGGGATATTTTCGAATTTATATATTCCAACCGCATAATTATTTCAATCCTTGCCGTATTGGTGTTCACTCTCTATTTCAACTCATTGAATGGGGAGTTTGTGGCCGATGACATTTTAGCTTTTAGAGATAATCCCGAAGTCAGAGATATTAAAGCTTCTTTCCAATCTCTGAACATCCAGAAAATTATATATTCCTTGTCATTTAAATACTTCGGGCTGAATCCGTCACCACTGCATTTTGGTTATGTCACCCTTCACTTTTTTATAGTTGTATTGATTTTTATTTTCTGCTCCGCACTTTTTAACAAAAAAACTGCTTTATTAGCCTCTTTGATATTTGCCGCGTCACCTGTAAATACTGAAGCGGTGGCGTGGATTTCAGCTTCTAATTATATTATAAACACAACCGGATTTATGCTTTTATCCATAGCTTATTTCTTATATAAAAATTCCGGGAAAAAAATTTACTTATTTTCAACAGCATTTATATATTTTCTCTGGGCTGTTATTTTGATAAATCATTTCTCTATAACTTTTCTGCCGCTTTTAGTCATTATTGATTTAACGGTTTTTGAAAAGAAAATCACTTTAAAAACCTTGGCCGGAAAGATGCCTTTGCTTGTACTGACCTTAATCCACTTTATTTATGTATTCGGCCAAGTCTCCACCAGAATCGGAGAACTGTCGGTCTCTACGGAAGCTAACACCAAAAACACCATGCCTTATTTGGACAGAGTCCCATATACAATTTACAGTAATATAAAACTTTTATTATTCCCAAAGACTTTATCTATATTCCATGAAGGAGACGTTATCACAGACGCCCTGCTTATTTTTATGTGGATAGTCCTGATTGCATTTATAGTTCTCATCTTCTATTTTTGGAAGAAGAAGCGCTATATTTCCGGATTATTGTTGTTTATTCCGGTTTCTTTAGCCCCCACATTTAGCCCGGTAATAGTTTCTTCATATTTTTCAGAAAGATACCTGTATTTGGGAAATATTGCTTTCTGTATTTTGCTTGCATTAGCGTTGTTAAAAATTGAAAAACAGGCAGATATTAAAAGGTTATCATTGTTCATTACAATCGTTCTGATTTCTTTATATTCTGTCAGGGTAGTAATTAGAAACACCGAATGGGAAACTCCAAAAAAACTATGGCAGGCAACAGCTGCAAGCGTACCATATAGCCCGAGGGCACACAGAGTTTTGGGTGATTTATATCTCGAGGAAGAAGACTATACCAATGCCGCGATTGAATTTGAAAAAGCTGTTGAATTAAGAAAAGGAGACTATGCAGGTGCACTTAATAACCTGGGATTAAGTTATTTAAGACTAGGAAACTTTGACATGTCAGAGAAATATTTGTTAATGAATATTCAGCAATATCCCTATATGCCACAACCTTACCTAAATTTGAGCGAGATTGAAATAAACAGAGGAAACATTCCGAAATCCAGATCGTATCTTCAAAAAGTCCTCGAGTTGGAACCGGGTAATAAAACCGCATTAAATGTATTGAGTAAGATTGATTCAGGAGAAATTAAATAAACTGAATAATTTTCGTTTATAATTTAATCATGGCAATAGATTCTATTGTTGGTCCCGCCGAAAGAGATAGAAGAGAATTATTTGAATTAGGCCTTCTAGGAGAAATTGGAGCCGGTTATCTTGGGGAAAGTCTAAAAGTATTAAAGGGTTCTGAAGCGCTAAATTCTACGGAACTTACACAGAGAATTTCCAATCATTTGTTGAAAGAAGGTCGAACGGGTTCATCAGAATATATAGGTGTATTATTCATATCCGCTCTGCTGGATAATGAGCTGAAAATGGCTGCAGCAGGTTCTTATGATCATAAAAGAATTGAGGAATTGGGATTGCCTGTTTTGATTGATATGGAGCGTACAACTCCTGAGATAATCTCCGAAGGCCGAGTAGTTTTAGTGCAAGAAGCCAGAGATGATTTATTAGGAGCCGTAAACAAATTAAAATACGCATTAGATACATATATTGGTAAAACAGCGCAAAGAGCTTCAGAATACTATTCAATAGAGTTGACCCGTAAAAAAACTTTTCTTGAACGAATAAGAGAAGCTGTCGCGACTGAACCAGAATCATTTGAAATACCATTCCACCCCAATGAAGCCGAATCGGAAAGACTCGATGGTTTATATGACAGACAGTATTTAAATAGAGAAGAGTTACAAAAAACCTTTCAAAGAGAATTAGAACAGATGATGCGCCAGAGACCCGGCATGATTGGATTGCTTACAACGGCTTCGGCATCAAGATATCTTGGGGAGATCTCCGAGGATTTAGGAGGTAAAATAACTGATCCTATTCCAGTGGACAAAATAAGATATTTACATACTTTTATGATAGGACAAGGCATGGCTGAACTTAATATTTATCCTGGATTTGGAAATGCAATTGAGGATAGTGTCAAACGGGATCTGATTGCTGCGCAAGCAGTATCATAAACGGCCTCCTCAAATTTCTTTTTTCAGTACCGAATTTACAAAACTGCAAGTCCATATTGGCGAAAATTTATCGTAGTCTGAAAATTTCTGTCCCCGCCCTGTAGAACTTTCTTTGCATGATTGCAATAGTTCAGGACTTTTATATGGAATAGAATCACATATACCTGATTCATTCCTCCAATTTGCGACTGCTCTATAACAATCATAAAGCCATGCTTTTTGTTTCTCCGTATCTTTA
Source organism: uncultured Candidatus Saccharibacteria bacterium (assembly GCA_964510265.1). Classification (GTDB taxonomy): domain Bacteria; phylum Patescibacteriota; class WWE3; order UBA101185; family UBA10185; genus 2-02-FULL-38-14. The sequence continues at coordinate 4,387 of CAZEAL010000116.1, read as the reverse complement.
AGCTGATTTTCTACCCAAAAGTACCCTTTTTCTTACCTTTCAATCGGCACAGACCGAGATCTCCTGCTTTTATTGCCATCCAACCAAGACAATGATCTTTATCTGAATGTGAATTACATAAGGTCGGATTGTTTTCAAACCAAGCTCTTTCTGATATACAAACATCTTTCTGTAATTCGACTACATCATTGTTTGGCCGCACGGTTTGTCCAAATAATCTAGTACAGTCAACTCCTTTATAGTGAGTTGCTAATAATTGCGCTTCCGAATTCCCAGTATTTAGTGGATTTATACCAACAAACGGCCTAAATTTATAAATAATAGCAACTATTAAAACAAAGGCCATTATTAATATCAGTATTAACACTTTTGTCTTTTTGTTCATAATTTTACAAATTATCAATTTTTTCTGCTGTTTATTAGAGTATTTTTATTTTAACAATATTTCAATAGAACTGTCTAAAGCTTCCGGCATTCCGCTTCGCGGAACAAAGATAAAAAATTCCAATTTGCGCTTAAAATCGGCTGGCGAGCCCTCGCAGACGGTGAGCCAAACCTTTCTTTTTCTAATTGGCGGGGGGCGTGGGACGTACTTGGAACTTTTTTCGAACAAAATCAGCTACTGTATAAGCAAATATTTTGAAGTTATAATGCAGACATGACTAAGGATGAAAAACCATTAAATGATGAGGCTGAGCCAAAAGAGCCAATCAAAGATGAAACCACAGATTTATTGGGGTTGTACAAACTGGGAAGTCCAACAAAAGATGATATTAAAACAGCGTTAGAACAACATTATGCAAGATTTGGCAGAGTAGGCTTTAATGCTGAAGTGGATGAAAATACGGTAGATAATTTCTATTCACATTTCACAAGAAATTCTCGCGAGTATTTAGAAGCAGAATTGCATTTTATACAAGAAGTTTTAGCTAGCGATTTAGCTGACATTGCTGAACAAGGATACTCCAGAGCCAGAATATTATTACCAGAACAAGAGTATCAAACTCCACAAGCAGTATTTCTCTTGAATGGAAAAAGAACAGATGCAAAAGTCATAGGAAATGGCCAATTTGGTATCAACTTACAAAATTTATTCAGCAAAGCATATTCTAGAGAAACTAAAACTTATAACATGCAAAGAGCAGTACGTATTATTAGAAATAACGCAGCTCATGAAGCAACACATGTTTTGGTGGAACAAATAGAACACAGTGAAGATGATAGAGTGAACTCATTAATTAGTGGGGCATTTAATGAAGGACTAGCTACATTTGCACAGGAAGAACTGGATTTTGCATGGAGCAGGGATTATTTACGCGATAGTGAAAATACATTGGAAATAATTAGAGCGACATTTAAAGGCGACCCCTACGAAAAGATAATTGCGGATTTATGTAATATGGAATCTTTAAAAAAGCATAAGCCCGAAGAGATACAAACAGCGCAAGATCTAATCTCTAAAGGTCCTATTTCAGATGAGGTATTCCGTGCAACTTTACGTCAGTTACTAGTAGATAAAAATGGTCCATTATACTATGCAGGATACACTGTGTGGAGAAAAATATACGAAACGAAAGGTATTGAAAAAGTTAGAGAAATCGTGAAAAAAGGGCCAAAAGCATTTGCGAAGTTTATGTAAAATTTTACATAATGTTCCAAAGTACTAAACACCTACCACACTTTAGAACTTATCAGCACTTCAAAAAGTAGTGATTTTGATAATTGGCGGAGGGAGTGGGATTCGAACCCACGAGGGGATTACTCCCCAACGGCCTTTCCAGAGCCGCGCACTAGGCCTCTATGCGATCCCTCCAAGGCTGTAATTGCAACAAGATTTTAACATAAAGTTGGTGCCGGGTAATGTTACACGGTACGCACAATAAAGCCGCACTCCACCCCTCCACTTGCATAAATTTTTACCACAGGTATGATTTATTTATGGCAAAACCTAAAATATTCGCATTTCTGGTTATATCGGCAACGCTTTTTACAACTATATCTTATCAGGCACACGCAGTGGAAAGTACATCCACAAATACGAAAAATCCGAACATTCTCCCAAATATTACAAAATTCAGTGACATTAAAGATAATCTCAAAAATAACTTTCAGAATAGAATTGCCAAAAGATGTGAAATAATAACCAATAATATTGATAATAGAATTAATGCTTATAACAACAAAAAGAATGCGCATATAAAAAGGTATGATAATCTCAAAAATCTCATACCAAAAATAATTAAAAATCTTGAAGAAAAGGGTTACGACGTAACACAATTAAAATCAGCATTAAGTGAATTTGATGCAAAAATAATTAAATACACCGCCGATTATAAAGCCTTTATTGATGCTTTGAAAAACACTCAAAATTTTGCGTGTGGAGAATCGGAAGGGGACTTTTTAAATGCACTGGAAGATGCTAAAACCGCACTCCAGACCGTAATGCTGGATACCAGAGACATTCACTATTACTACCAAAATGTATTTAAAAAATTGATATCCGATCTAAGAGAACAAAATCCTCTACGATCACAGGATAATTTATAAAATTTTTCGCGTTGCGAAATATAAAAGGAGTTAAAAATGGAAAACATGGAATCTCAAAAACCTGAGAAACATACTGATTTAAAGCATTTACTTACAATCGTTCTATTGCTGGTGCTTGTGGGTGTACTTGTAGTCTGGATATATGTAGCTGCCGGTCCCGGTATTTTTACCACAAAATTAAGCAACATGGGTAACAAGCCGGTAAATGTAACAAAGGACTTAACCGAAGCAGACGATTCAAATGGCAATTCTGTAAAAAATGACCAACAAATGGAGGAAGAATTAAAATTGTTGGATGAAAATTCCGATTTAAACGATATAGATGAAGCCTTGAATCAATTAGAACAAGTAGATTTGTCCGACATAGAACAAACCTACCAATAATAATTATAGAATAGTTTGTTTTACTTTCCGGTGACAGTCCGGTACTTTATAATTTGAATTAATAAATTTGTAGATTATAATAAATCTCTGATGCCAGTAAAAATCAATGAAAATATTAAAAACACCGCTCTACACGTTGCAATAATCCCTGACGGCAACAGACGATGGGCAACAAATAAAGGACTTTCCCCTATTCTGGGTCATAAAAAAGGCGCGGAAAACTTTGAGGTTTTGTGTGATACAGCTAAGGAATTGGGTGTGAAATGTATTACATTATGGGGCTTCTCGACAGAAAACTGGAAAAGAACCGAAGACGAGGTCGATAATGTTTTTGCTTTGGCTCGGGAACTTATTAAAAGGTATAAAAAAAAGTGCCTTGACGAGAAAATACGATTAATACATTTGGGAAGAAAAGACCGCTTCCCACCCGATTTGACCAAAACTATAATTGAACTGGAAGAGGAGACTAAAGATTTTGATAGTTTTATTATGGGAATGGCAGCAGATTACGGCGGACATGATGAGTTGATCAGAGCGATTGATAAACTCCGCGAAAAAGGACTGGAATTAAAAGATGAAAATATAGAAAAGTGTTTGGACACCAGTGAAATGCCGCAGATAGATTTAATCATAAGAACAGGCGGCGAGGTCAGACTAAGCGGATTTATGTCCTGGCAGGCTGCTTACGCGGAATTATATTTCAGCGATATACTATTTCCCGATTTTGGCCCCGAAGAACTAAAAAAAGCCTTAGAAAGCTATTCAAAGAGAGACAGAAGGTACGGAGGAAATTCTGTTAAACAGGCAAATAATCAATAGTCAACTAACACACCCTGCTTCGCTTTTTCAGCATTCTTCTCTTGTCTTTATTTTTTTGGGCATCCCGTTTCTTTTTATAAGGCATAACTAAAACATTTTACCAGATTTTATACTTATAAGCTGATAAAATTGAAAGAATGACAAAAACCATAAACTCTCTAAAACTCCATTCGGACCTGATTTTGGTTTTTATATTAGGATTTGTTTTAAGAATTAAAGATATAGTGAGGGACGATTTTTGGTATGATGAAGCCTTTACCGGCTTGCTGATACAGGCTCCCCCGCAGGAGTTCCACCAGATACTGATCGGTGACGTCCATCCGCCTTTTTATATGTACGTCGCTAAGGTCTGGTCTTCAATTTTCGGAGTTACGGATTTCTCCTTAAGGTTTCTCTCACTTATTTTCGGAATGATTATTATATATGTTGTTTACAAACTCGTACTGGTTTTATTCACAAAGAAAGAAATTGCAGTAATAGCGGCATTTCTAACTGCGGTTAATCCATTTAATGTCGGATATTCTTACGAAGGTCGCTCTTACACCCTTTACGGATTAATTGCTCTATTAACTTTTTATGCTCTCTATACAAAAAAATATAATTTCTTCGTTTTGGGTTTATGTATCATGATTTACAC
>CAZEAL010000115.1:0-7734 GCA_964510265.1 uncultured Candidatus Saccharibacteria bacterium | reverse complement strand
TAACTTACAACAAGATCTCTCACTGACATATACATCGGATTTCTTGATTTCAACCCCAGGAATTTACTTTGAGCAATAGAACCGTACTTTTCTCCTGATTTATATAAGCATAAGATGTGTTCTTCGTCATTACGCGGCAATAGTTCGATTATAGATGATTTGAACCCGTGATATAACAAACACGCAACAGCTAAAAGCGCTCCGTTATAGCATTCAGCTTTTTTATCTCTAAGAACTTCCTGAACACTGCGGTCTTCTCTATATGGATCATAATCGATTTCATTGTCTATATATTTTTGAATCTTCTCCGGGGTATTCAATATCTTTATGACTGCTAGCTCTTTTTCCGATAATACAGCAAAATAATCTTTAAGCATTTGTAGATGATAGTAGTTATAGGTTTGTTTGTCTACAAAGTTTCAACAAGTAATTCAACAACATAATTAGTAAAGTAATATAAAATAGAAACGTTACGTCTCTTTTAGGATTTTCTTCTGGCTTTTTGAGCTTTGGCTATATTTTCGCGGTAGGCTTTTTCCTGCGCTTCGGTCGGTTTTTCCTTCTCAGGTATATTTTGCCTGTCCTTCGCGCTGAAAACATCGCCTTTAAGAAGCTTTGGCACAGAACCTAAATTATTCAAGAGTTCTTTTGCATTCTCTGAATCAGGAACCAGCCTGCCGTTTTCAATATGCGCATCACTTTTACTGATTAGCCAAGCTTGTGTATCCCAGGAACCGCTACTTCTTTTCCCAGTCAGCCTTTGAATATGTCCTGGAGTTCCGACATCATGATATCTGAAAAATACAAAATCCTCTTTTGGCCTTACAACTATTCTGAAATAATCACCCTCCCCATTCGTTCCCGGTTTAGCACGTTTTTTCCCGCTAGGTTCAGCCAGGGCACGCATCCTGGGAGGCATTCCTTTCCAAAATCTTTGCGCATTATGGGTACCTTTTTGCGACGTTATTTTTTGTTTAGAATTCACCACATATCTCACCTCCCCGCGAATATAAATTAATTATTATAAATACCTCTATTAATCGCAGTATACCTTATTTTTAGATGGCATATAATTATGTAAATGGATAAACAAAGCAACAAGCGCGTTATTACTATTTTATCTTTAGCTTCCTTTTTACACGATATTGGTTCGGATATGGTTTTTTCGGTCTGGCCACTTTTTGTTACACAAATATTAAAAGCTAATATGTCTGTTTTGGGTTTAATAGACGGATTGGGAGACGCCGTAGTTTCTGTTTCAGGTGCTGTAGGAGGTTATATTTCAGATAAAATTAAAAAGAGAAAATTATTTGTATGGACCGGATATCTATTTGGTGGAATTTCCCGAATCGGGTATGCTTTATCTCCGACGTGGCACTGGCTGATTCCTTTTAAGTTATTGGACAGATCCGGAAAAATAAGAAGTGCTCCGAGAGACGCTATTATCTCGGATATTTCAAACCGGGAAAACAGAGGGGGAAGGTTCGGCATATTAAGAGCCGCAGATAACACGGGTGCCGTAGTCGGAATTTTAATCGCTGTTGTTCTTGTTCAAAGATTAGGGTTTAAAAACCTATTTTTATTAGCGTCAATACCTTCAATTTTCGCGGTAATTTTACTGATCATCGGTCTAAAAGAATCCAGACAAGATTCTCAAACTATCTTTAAAGGAATCAGATTAAGAGATTTTAATTTTAACCTACGTTTATTAACCATTTTGAGCGCAATATTTGCTTTGGGTTCATTCAGCTATTCTTTTTTACTACTTTTCGCAAATAAATATGGAATTGCTAATTATCAAATCCCAATTTTATATTTGCTTTTTACGATTGTGGCAGCTGTTTGCTCAATACCATTCGGAAAGTTATCAGATAGGATCGGAAGGAAAAAAGTTTTGTATTTATCATACTTTTTTTGGGCTGTTGTATTAATATTACTTTTAATTTATTCCCAAGCTGTAGGAATTTTTACTGCCTTCATATTTTATGGTCTACATAAAGGTGCATTAGACCCGGTTCAAAAAACTTTAGTAGCCGAACTCGCCCAAAGGGAATACGTAGCATCAACTATAGGAGCTTTTCAAATGATAATTGGTTTAATTTCTCTTCCTGCTTCATTTTTAGCAGGCATTTTGTGGGACAAATTTACTCCTTTTACACCTTTGTATTTCTCACTTATATTAACTTTAGTCTCGGCGGTAATGTTAGTTTTTATAAAAGAAAGTGAATAAACTCATATGAAACATCTAAACATCAAAATTCACGGATTTGTGCAAGGTGTAAATTTCAGATTCTTTGTTGAACAAAAAGCACTTGAATTGGGAATTAAGGGGTTTGTAAGAAATGAACCGGATGGAACAGTTTATATTGAAGCTGAAGCCCCGGAAGAGATGCTGAACAAGTTTGTGGAGTTTTGCAAAAGAGGACCGTCATTTGCAAGAATAGAAAAAACTGAAATTTCTGGAGGTAAAATCGAAAACTTTAACACTTTCGAAATTCTAGCTTAAAGCTCTAATTCTTTTAGAATAAATGATTTGATATATAATTGCCTGATGAAAAAAGTGGCAGTTGCCGGTACCTGGCGAATTCTAAACCAACAAATGGAAGAAGACGTAAGAAAGGAAGTAAAATATATAATTGAATCCGGAAATTCCATAGTAACTGGTGGAGCATTAGGAGTTGATTATATTGCAACAGAAGAGACTTTAAGTGTAAACCCAGACGCAAGTAAAATAACAATATTTTTACCGACAACATTGGAAATATACGCCAGACATTATCTCAAACGCGCAGAAGAAGGAGTGATTACAAAAGAACAGGCACAGCTATTAATCTCCCAACTTACAAAAATAAGAAACTTAAACATCAATTCAATAGTTGAAAACCTGATAAATGAAGTTGTAGACCATACAACATATCGAGAAAGAATAAACGATATTATAAATAATTCAGACGAATTGATAGCATTTCAAGCCAACGAAAGCAACGGAACTCAATACACAATAGACATAGCACATCAAAAAGGAATTCCGGTAAAAGTTCACAAATATACTATCAATTAGAAACGCATATAATCTATAATTACTTAAATGCCAATTTCTGCCCAAAGTTTGAAAAATCTAACGGATAAGAGGACCGTAATTATTATGGCCTACGCTAAAGCCGGTTTGGGGCATTTAAGGGTTACTAACGCGCTATATAACGAGCTTCCCAAAGAAGCTTTTATTGCTCTATTACGATCTGCTGACACTTCCACAGAACACTTGCACAGAATAACCAGCGCTCACAAATTTACACGAAGCATAATGGAAAGTACACAAAACGGATTGCTGGAGAATGTGTTTACAAAATTATATAAAGCGTTTCTAAAACAGAATACCGATATTGTGTACAATCAAATATCGGCTATATTAACTCAAAGAATGGAAGTTCCAAAACAGGTAGTGATTATTGCAACTCACTTTGGTTTAGCTCATCAAATTTCGTATATAAAAAGAAAACTTGAAAAGGAAAACAATATTAAAGTGTATTTAGTTGTACAGGTTACCGATGATAGTCCTCAAAAAGTGTGGTATGTGGAAGGAGCGGATATAATTTTCACTCCAAGTGAACACACCAAAAACAAACTTGAAGAATACGCTAATATTTCAAGTAACAAATATTCGCATACTCAGCAGGATAAAACACCTAAATTTATTGCAATTAATTATCCACTCGCACCCGACCTTTTTAAAAACCTAAAAGAAAACGAATTCGAAGATAAAATGAAACAAGTCGACATTACAAAGAAATCGGAAATTAACGTAATGGTTCCTATATCCGGCGCGGCAGTCGGAATGGATTTTTATATTAAATTAATACCCATGATCCATTCTTTAAATAACAGAATAAGATTTTACATTGCGGTAAAACACGCGCCATTCACAAAAGATTTCATACAAAAAATAAGTAGTTTAGACTATGTAAAAGTTTTTACTTCAGCGGATTACCGTGACATTGTGGATATATACGATGAATTATATAAATTAATGATCTTCTCAATTGAAATATCAAAACCCAGTGAGCAGGCTTTTAAATGTTTGTTAAATCCCAGACAGAGAGGAGGAGTTTTTATGTTTTTTGCCAACCCTGTCGGCAGGCAGGAATTCGATAATCTGGCATATTTAAGAAGAGAAAAACTCATACCAAGCGAAGGTGAAAATAAATTATTATGGAAAGATCGTAATTCGGTTTTTGATAATAAAGAATTATCAGAATTAATTAAGGCTTCCCGAGGCCTAGAACTGCCGTTCCATTCCGAAACTTCCGCGGCATTTATTAATAAATGTATAAATTCAGGACTCATCAAGAATGCTTTGGAACATCAAAAATTCAAGAGCTATGCAAACGGAGCTGAAATATTTTGGAAAACCGTAGATGATTTACTGGAAAGAAACCCCCCGCCAATTACGTCTATTATCTAAGTTAAATTACAAATTTCCCGTCCCGATAAATTATTTTTTCGGATTTATCTTTTAAATAGGCAGTCACAACTCTGTTCTCTGTTGAAATAATATCTGTATGGATTACTGAATCGTTAAACCCCCATTCATCCCACTGCTCTTTTGTAGGCTTTGAAGGATCTCCGGGATAAGAATCTTTATAAGCGGACCCCAAAGCTAAGTGTGTATTACCATATTCCCCTCCAGCGTTTTCGTCATACAAGGTTTCCGCCATGAATTTTGTAATATGGGAAAGTCTTCCATCGGTTAAGGAGAATTCCCCTATCTTATCGGCATTTTCAACAGCTATCATATCTTTTAATACTTGTTCGCCCTGTTTAGCTTCAGCTTTTACCACTCTTCCTTCTTTAAACTCAAGCCTGACATCTTTAATTAAGTTTCCATACCTGTATAAAGGCTGATTAAAATAAATATGTCCTTCAGTCATTCTCCAATCAGGAGAAATAAATACTTCAAAACTGGGAATGTTTCTACCGCTCCCTCCAAGCCATCTCCTGTTTTCCCCCAAACCTACTACTAAATCCGTATTTTCCGATTTCACTTTCACTTTCTCTATATTTAGCTCGGTTAATTTATTTTTAACTCTACTAATTTCAGCCATTACTTCACGCCATTTTTGCACCGGATCCGGTTCTTCCAAGTAGCACGCTTTAATTATTTCATTCCAATACTCTTCTAAAGTCATTCCAACTTCATCAGCCATAGCAGGAGTTCCATACAATGCCAATGTCCACGTTAACTCTCCTCTGTCTTCTTTTTCAAACCTCCAGTTTTTATAAGCAGTAAAAGCTTTTTGACGGGTCATGATTTTCTTGCTGTCTATACCTTCAAGGTCGTGTTTGTCCGCTTCTGCCAATATTCCTACTAAATGATCCGCCTGGTCTACCAATCCTTTCATATACTTTTCCGGAAAGAAATTCAATTGATCTTCATTGGCAAGTTCGTAATATTGTCTGGAAAGTTCGGTAAATCCTCTTTGCATCTCATTAGGCATAAAATAAACTACAGGATACGCACCGGATTTCAGGGCGGCTACCTGTAAAGTAATAAGGAGTGGTTTTGCAGATTCCGGCACCATCAGAAACACGGTTTCTTTTTCTTTTATTCCTTCTCCGCCGTTAAGTGCAAAATTAATAACCACATCCGCATATTTATTTAATATTTCTTGTGAGGGCGTGTATTCCATTCAAAAACGAATATACAATAATAAATAGCAATAAGTCTATAGTTTATGGGATTTTTATTTTAAAGAAGCAATATTACCCTGTTGATTGCTGTCCAAAGAGTAAACGTTTCCCTGCCCCTGACTGCCTTGTGGTCGCTGCGGTGGAGTTGGAGGTGATGGTGGTGCTTGAGGCGGTTGGGGAACCTGCGGTGGTTGTGGTTGAGGTGTTTGAGACCTCGTCGCCGGCTGTTGCTGCGGCATCGGTTGCGGTCTAGATGGCTGAGTTAAGGGTTGTGCAGCTGGCTGTGCGGGCGATGGAGGTTGTGAAGAAATAGGTTGTGAACCTTGCTGAGGTTGTTGTGGGTTGTTCAATCCTATCCATCTGCTGGCAAAATTCATATTTTGCTGAGGAGTTTCAGGCTGTCTTGGCACACTTGGCAATGGCTGGGTTGGCTGCTGCTGGGGACGTGTCTGTATTCTGTCGGCAAATGTTAGCGGCTGTCCAACTACCGAAGGCTGCAACGGAGGAGGCGGGGGCGGACCTTGAGTAGCTGTGGGCTTTTGACCTAAACCTTCTGCCATCTTAGAGGACATTTCCTTTACCGACTTAAGAATTTCCTCGGCGCTTGGTTCCCTATCTACGTCGGCAGTCTCCTGAGGTTTAGGAGCAGCCGGCGCTGGCATGGACGGTACTGTGAAAGGCGGTGGCGAAACCGGCCTTGTCTGCTGCTGCGGCGGTTGCGGACGAGGTTGTACAGGTGCAGCTTGAGGTATTTGAGTCGCTTGCGGCGGTTGGGGTCTCGGCTGCACTTGCGGAGACACCATTGAAGGTTGGGAAGACACAGGCTGTGGTTGCGGGGGAGCTTGTGGCGGTTGTGAAGTACGCTGCTGCGCAGCAAACTCAGGCCTCACATTTCCTTGGGAATCCATGGTTTTATATTTATCCGGTTCAAACCTTTCAACAGGGGTATATTTAGGTTTCTCAACCGGCCTTGTTGTAATTAATCCTTCTTCCCTAAGTTTCAAAATTTCGGCGGGATTTGTAGTAATTAATTTATGTTCGGCATCCGAAGCAACTACTTTTATAGAAACATGATTTGCGCCGGCAAAAAACAAACCTTCTCCCTTATCAGCGGCGAGCAAAAGCCTTTTTTCCCCTTCAGACAAGTAAAATGTCTCAGCAACTTTATCAATAGCTGCAGGGTGCTGTTTTAGCAATATTTGGATTGAAGAGTTTGTAACTATCGCTTTACCGTATTCCGAACTTAGAAAGTCATCTACATCCTGTGATATTGTGGTCAAACCCAGGTAGTATTTTCTCGCTCTTTTAGCAATACCATAAATAAACCTTGCACTATCCTCCCTTTGAAGCAGGTTCCAGGCTTCTTCAACAATTAAAATCCTTTTCTTTAAATCTTTTCTGATTCTGGTCCAAATAAAATCAAGAATTATAAAAAATGCCACCGGTCTTAGTACATCCTCCAAGTTCTTGGTTGAAAAAACCGTCATTTTACTACCGATACTTATAGTGGATTGTGCGTCAAAAACTCCGGCCAATGAACCCTTAATATATTTTTCCAGTCTCTCAGCCATTCCTTTTGCTTCCGGTTCTTCCGCGCCTAGCAGGACTTTATATAAATCTTCCATCACCGGCGGTTCTTTTGTTTTTTGTGTAACCGGATCTGTAGTAATACCTTTGATTCTATAAGTTTCAATTAAGGCTCTATCCAAAATAGCTTCCTCAGTCGGACTTAAGTCACCCAACATTAATTTAAAAAGCGTATGCAAAGACAATAGTTTTTGACCCAGTTCGTTTTCACCTTCAACTGCAATACCTGATAAGTCGAAAGGATTAATTTTCGAAGGAGAATTAGATGAGAAGCTTATATAATCCCCGCCAACAATATCGCATAAAGGTCTGTACTCTTCTTCCACGTCGATAATCATTATTTCCGCGCCGAAAATCATAGTTCTCAATGCTTCAAGTTTAACAAGGTAAGATTTACCTGAACCGGATTTGGCAAAAACAACTGTATTGGCATTTTCCAAAGAGAACCTGTCAAAAATC
>CAZEAL010000114.1:0-9278 GCA_964510265.1 uncultured Candidatus Saccharibacteria bacterium | reverse complement strand
CCGTCGAAGAGGTTGGTTCTGTCCTTCGAGGCCACAGCAACGTGTTCCTGGGACAATTCCATATAAATTGTGAATTCGTATTCGACGCCCTCCCGCTGGACCGGCGCGAGGCCGACCTTCCGGACCTGGTTCCTGCCGCTGTTGTTCTCGATTACGTAATCTTGCTTAGCCCGCATGGTCACGATAACGTGGCACGACGAGCCGGCAATAGTGTCCAGTAGCTTATTTTGAAGCGGGGTAATTTCCTTCCAGGCGGTGAATGAATTGCCGCCCTTCGACGATTTCTGAATCGCGTCGTGCATATCCAACAAGCCGCCAGAACCGGCCCAGGCGTGGGAAAGTGAGTCGACGATGATCGTGTTATAGCCGCTGCGTTCGGCGAGTTTGATAGCCTCAATATACTTGTCCGGCGTGTATGGCGGCTCGATCTGAACGGTATCGAAGTCGAACTTATCGGCATAGAGTGAGGCAGACCCCCTTTCTGTGTCGATGACCGCGATCTTGCCCCCGATACCCATGGCAATCTTCAACGCCGAATAGGTCTTGCCGGACCCGGCGGCGCCGGAAATGCCTACCCTCAACCGGGTCTCGTTTTTGGTTGCTTTCTTGAATTCCATTTGACCACTTCCCTTCATAAGTATTTTAAAACCTGAATGTCTGCTATAAACTTATACCGGATTCACGCTATTGACAGCGGTGAAAATTATTCATAATATGCAGTAACGACGCCTTAAAGGCGAAAATTTAGGAGGCTGAAAATGCACGAAATGTACGACGGAAGAATTCTCGTGATTCTCGATAAGATCGAAAAATACAGGAGTATTGAAGGCTGGGCCAAGGCTGACATAGAGTCATTTTTGAAAAACGATTATGACATAACCAAAGCATTTCTGGTGTTTTTGAGGAGATGCTACTACTTCTCCGGTCCGGAACCCGCTTTGACGGGCGTTGATAAAAACAAAGAATTTTACGACATTGTAAAGAACTTCCTCGAATGCGGTGCGAGCGCCGTCGCAACAGACGTCCACGGTCTCACACCGACGATCTATATCGTCATGATGGGCGATGTCGAAGTTTTGAAATTGCTTGTCGAGCACGGCGTCGACGTTCAGGCGAGGGTTCCACAGTGCCCGTCGCTGATTGTATACGCTGAGCACGAGGGTCATAACGATATCCTTGAATTTCTGAGCCGAAAAATCTTGCCGAGAGGCGGACAAATGGAGTTTTGTTTTAATTTCGGAGATTGAACGTTCGATATATATATAATCTTCGAGATATTCTGAAAAACAAGGAGTTTCGAACCTTCGAGCTCCTATTTGCTTTATACGGAGGCAACAATATGCCTGGAGAGAGGAACTTTCAAACAAAGCGGTCACCGGTCCTAAAACAAATTTTAAAAAAATGCAAACAAAATCGAGGCTGACGTGGTATATAAAAATAGTGGTATTCTTTTGGCAGCAAGGTTTTTTGAAATGATCGCCTTCGAAATTTACATTATTTTTCGATAGGCGGTTTTGTTATTTGTTGAGCACGAAATCAAGACCTCTTTGTGCATATATTCGACTGCTGGATTTTTCAATGAGTTGGCTTTTTGACGTGTAATATCAAGGGATAACAGAAAAACAAATCAAAAATTGATTTATATCAGGATAGTTAAAAAGGTTGTAAAGAGTTAACCTGCAAGGGGTTTAAAAAATAATTTTCAAAACTGCCTGCTGCAATGAAAAAATACATTTCAAGTTTTTCAAATCGTCTGCCAATAAAGTTCTTTAACCTTTTTACTCGACATTGACTTTTATAATATTACGTAATATAATATACTTCCAATTAAGGGGCTATGTGATCATTAAACTGCTTTAAATATTGAGTTTTTATAAAATTCAAAAACAAAAATCAACGCTTTGAGACTTAAATTTTGAAATTTACTCGCACAATCTGTAAATATTATAACGTGGTATTGAAAGTCCAAACGAAAGTTAGAATAAACTTTATAAAACTAATACAATAAAATTTAGTTATTAACCGGAACACTTTATAGTTTACATTATTTGACAATAAATCAATCTTTTCTTGAAACATGATTATGAATAGTGTTACCTATTTAAATGCTCTTGTTAATATAATTACGTAATATTTTTAAGTTAAAAGAGGAGAAAAATGAATAAACCGATAAATAAATTTTATTTGTTCATAACACTATTTGTAATTATATTTGTTTGTTTGTTTAGAGTTGAGCTATACAAATATGCATATAATTTAAATTTAATTCATGAAACCGAGGCCAATTTACTTATTTTAAGCGATGATAATGATACATCTACTACCATCACACCAATTTTAGATAATCTCATTAATAAAAACAAGAATATTATTTATTGTTCATCATTCCAAACTGGTTGGAATGACTTAACTAATAATGTTATTAGAGAAACAATCGAAATTGAATCACCGCCATGTTATTTTAACAAAATAAACGAACTGACTAAACAACCTGCATTAATTTCTGAAGACGCTTATTTGACTCTAAGTGGAGTAGTTAACTCTCAAACGAATGGTTTTATTAAAGCAGCTCTAAAGAATAAATTCCCAAATATACATACGAACAATGACCTGTTGTTTGAGTACAATACCATGCAAAACAGCTTATTCATATTTTCTGTTTTATTCAAAAACCTTTCATTTGTAAATGAATTTACAAAAATCGAGAAATTTAAATTTAATTGTATTGACAAAAAAATATCATATGTTGAGGCGTTTGGGATTGAAAATAATGATACAAATTTTAATATACTTGACAAACAAATTGAAATTTTCTATGAAAATAATGAGAATAAAAATTTAAACAATAATCAGGTTAATAAATATCAATTTGTTATTAAACTTAAAACTAAATCCGAAAGCGATGAAGTAATTATCTCAAACTTCGAGCCAGAGAGTAGTCTTGAAAAAACTTATAATAAAATTAACAAGTGCATTAATAATTCTAATAATCGAAAAAAACTTTCTTCATATTCATCGGTTATAATACCCAAAATTGATTTCGACATAATTTACAATTACAATGCAATAAATAATAAAAAAATATTAAATGTAAAGTACAAAGACTACGCAATTGTGAGTGCTAAACAAAAAATTAGGTTTAATTTAAACGAAAAAGGTGTATACCTATTTTCTAATTTTATGACAATTTTTGACATGGCTGGTCCAAAGCCAATTAATTTTTTAATAAATGAACCATTTTTTATATATTTGAAAACTAAATTTGCTAGTTACCCCTACTTTATGGCCTACATAGCAAATGATGAACTACTAAAAAAAGTAAACCATAAATATTAAAGGAGAATATTAAGAAATGAAAAAAAAAATCAAAGATAGTAATCGAATGTTTTTTTTGATAATATTATCGACTTTTTTAATCTTTTTTGTTAGCTGCAAAGCCAACGATAATGAAAATGCAATAATTTCAACACCAGTAAATATAGAAAGCTTTTTAGCCGAAGATGACATCCTAATTGTCGACAATGAAAATTCATACTATCTTTCTTTAGAAAAGAAATTGAATGACGAACTCGATATTAACCGCGCACCGGATAAATGCGCGGCACAGGGACTCACCAAAGTCGTCTTGAACTTCACGACCGACGAGATACAGACTTGCGCGACTTATAACTTATCGAAAGTTACTGTAACGGCTTATTTTTCAGACAAAACTGCTGAGGTTGTAACACCGACATGGTCAATATATTCCGGTGGCGGAACGCTTGACGGGATGATTTACACTGCGACAAACAAGCCTGCAATAATCGTTTTCAAAGCTCTTTATACAGAAAACGGGATATCTAAACTCGCGCTTTTCAGGTTGACTGTTACCGGACTGATCTCAATATCGCTCAATAAAACGACCGACGAAATTCAGCTGCCTGCAACTTACGATCTTTCAACCGAATTGCTTGTGACTGCAAAATTATCGAACGGGACCACAAAGGCAATTGTCAAGGGCGATCCGAACTTAAAATGGACGCTTTCGTCCGGTGCTGGAACTTTGGTTGATGGCGTTTATACACCTTCAGCGAAAGTTGAAACTGCCGTGTTCAATATTTCATATAGCGAAAACGGAGTCACCAAAATAACCAAGTTTAAGCTGAAAGTCACGGGTCTCAGCTCATTAATTTTGAGTAAGTCGACAGACGAAATCGACAGTTGCGCAACATATGATCTGGCATCAAAGATCGTAGTATCGAATAAACTTTCAAATGGTACGGTCAGCGATATAACTGCCAGCCCGAACCTGACCTGGGTGCTTTCATCTGGTGCCGGCATACTCGAAGGTAAAATTTATACCGCTCCCGCGAGGTCGGAAACCGCGGTCTTTACAGCAAGTTATACTGAAGCAGGTATAACAAAAACAGCGCAATTTAGACTGAAAGTAACAGGCCTTAGCGCGATTGTCCTGGATAAAACGACCGACGAGATAATGCTTCCAGCGACTTACGACTTAGCTTCCGAAATACATGCTACCGCTAAGTTTTCCGATGGGGACTCCAAGAGCGTTGACTTGATATGGGCACTTTCATCGGGATCCGGAAATCTTTCTGGATCGCTCTATACGCCGGCACCCAAACCGGAAACAGCAGTTTTTGTCGGAAGCTACACCGAAAATGGTATAACGAAAACGGCTCAGTTCAGGCTAAAAGTTATCGGGTTAAGTTCGCTTACCCTGAGTAAAACTACTGATGAGGTTGTCAGTTGCTCGACCTATGATTTAAGCCAGATAATAGTTAGCGATAAATTGTCCAACAACACGATTAACAATGTGTCCAATACTACAACCTGGAAGCTTGTTTCAGGATTTGGGACTCTTTCTGGCACGACGTATACATCTCCCGCCAGAGCAGAAACTGCTGCATTTACGGCCAACTACACCGAAGCCGGCATAACTAAAACAGTACAATTTAGACTTAAAGTCATAGCGCTAGCTTCGATCAAGTTAAGCAAAACAACCGATGAAGCGCAGATATTGGCTCCGTATGATCTGGCCTCTAATATTGCTGTAACGGCTAAGTTATCGAACGGGCAGACGAAGCCCGTATCTGGAAACGATCCTAATTTAAAATGGACACTTTCATATGGCAGCGGCATTCTTTCCGGTACGCTTTATACTCCGCCTGAAAGAATTGAAAATGCGGTTCTCACAGCAACATACAAAGAAAATGGTGTAGCGCAGAGCGCGCAGCTAAGGTTAAAATCAACAGCTACGTTGCATAAAAATGTTGAACTTGTTGGACTTACGCTTAATAAAACTACAGATTCTGTTGCGCTTGGACAAGTTTATGACCTGTCAAAATTAATTGTTATAGCAAAATTTGCCGACAAAACAACGGCCGAAGTTTCTCTTTCGTGGATAATATCGTCAGGTGGCGGCATCATAACGGATAATATTTTTACTGCTCCGACTAATTTAGCAACTGTAAAATTAATTGGAAAATATACAGCAGATGACAATTCTGTAAAATTTGTTAATTTTACTTTGAGTATCATAAATGCAGATCATCAGAGTACATTTGACAGTGTAACATCTATTGTTGGCATAAATGGTGGGAGTATCACATTAAAAAATGGAATTATACTCGATATACCCCCTCATTCATTAAACAGAGATTCAATTATTAATTTATCTCAAAGAATCGATCCGACTATTGCACCTGGAAGTCAAAGTGTTCTTAATATCGATGTTCCGAACGATCTTACAAATGGATTCATTAAAATTCCCGTACGTCAAGAATTAAATATTGAATGCATAACTGTTCTTGCTGCAATTCCACTAACACAAAATTTCATAGAACTTGAAGGTACTCTTGATTATTTGAGCAGCTATTACATTGTCCCTTTAAATAATATTAAACAACTTGCAGACCCAAACAGCAATGCAGCACCAAATCGTCTTATTTATCAAGACAGATTAGAATATAATTTAATTATTGAAAAACTTGATGAAAATCAAAACTTTCTATCAGAGTTAAATCATCGTTCGGATAATAGATTTGCGATTGATATGCCTTTTTATAAGCAAGAAGGTAGCGATTGTTGGGCCGCTACTTGGCTATCATTTCTTAAGGGGTATAAAGCAAACACTGATCAAAATATCAATTATACTCTAAACAACAATTATAATACGATGTATAAATTACATCATCAACTTGGAGTGGCGGTTGATGGCGATAACACAGGCTTACCAAGACAATATTTAGGACCATTTTGGTGGCACCCATGGGGAATGAACATTAAAACCATATCAAGTGAGATACTCGGTTACTCGGTTGAAGACGGAGTATATTATAATAAGTATACTTTTGCTTGTGCCGTTCTAAAAAGTATAAGCAAAGGTATACCATTTTTTGTGAGAACGCATAGACATACATACATATTTCTCGGATATAATTTAAGCAATATTCAATCAGACTCATTGTCACAAGCTTTAGATAAAATAAAATTTATTGTTCACGACCCTGCCGGATCAGATCCATACAAAGAAATAACTTTCAATGATATAGATCAAAGTCTTGACGACTATATTAATTATGATTCCCAAAAACCAAAAGTTTATTTTGATGAATATTTTGTAGTTTATCATCTTGTCGAGACACCAGCATTATACATCAATAGTATTTACAACAAGTCTATCCATTTACCAAGGTATAAGGATAGTTCATACGCTGATTGGATTTCAAGTCCGAAGGGGATTGCATTCAAAAAATCGAGTGACTTAATTGACAAAGTTGATTGGGATAGTTCGGCTGCTCCAGATGGATATAAACTTGATAAAGTTGAACTTAAAGATTTCACTGAAATTGATTTGAAACAGATACCAGTTTTTGATGCGGCTAATATTTCAAAAAATTATAAAAAGATGAAAGCAAGAATTTATATTACTTCAAAAAATGATGTTATTTATAAAGATATTGACGTTCCGATGAAAAACCTTGCTTATTATTGTTTTTCAATCGATTATTCAATTCCGTGGTCTGAATTCCTTATTGGGCCTCGTCCTGCGAATAGCAAATTTATCAAGGATAGATATATCAAGCAGGATGACTATGATTTTACACTTTTTGTAGAGTTATATGAGCCAATTACCCAAAATAAACTTGATGGCTTTGACATCAAATTTAAATATCGAAAGGCAACTATCTCTTCTGACAGCAGCGGCGACTTGGAAACAGGCAGTTCCCGAGCTTATACTTGCATGCTCGGAACAGAAAATATTACTGAATATGTAACTTGGAAGTGTTTAAAACAAAACACTGATGGCTCTTATTTGGAATGCGCCGGACTTATTGACGCTAATGGAGTTTTCATTTCCACTTCTCCAGGAACTTATATCATAGTGGCTACAGCCAATAAACCCGGAACACCTGAATACATGCTCGGAAGAGAGGCAAAATTTGAAATTAATGTCGTAGCGGATTTAATGCTCCGTACTCAAAAAACAAAAATCGGCTTGCAGGAAACAACTTATTTATATGCGCAATATGGCGAACAGTACGTCGATCCTGTCTGGCCGAGCCTTCTTTGCGGGGTAATTAGTACCATACCGTTTGACGGAACTGTTTATGCAGCACCAAAAATTAATGCTGCGCCTTCTCGCGCCTTACAGCCACCGCAGAATAATTATTTATACAAAGGAGAAAAAACTGGAACTGAAACAATTGTTGCCAAATATCCTGCAGTATTGGGCCAACCATTTTTAGAGGCCACGTGCGCAATCGAAGTTATGGATACTGTAATCACCAACGACATCAAGTCCAGCATGCATCATAATGAAGTCGTCCCGTTTACAATAAAAGTTGAGAAAGTAACCGAATCAAAAGAAATCGAACTTACCTCAACAGGCGGCGAAATAACAATCGTTAGTCAAGAACTCATCCCGGCAGCCTATTGTTACATACTGAAAGGCACTTTCAAATTAAACGATAGTGATAACGAAAGCAAATATACAATTTCTGCAAGTTTGAAAAACTATTCCGCTATCCCAAAAGTGGATAAGGAAATTTCCGTACTTCCTCGCGACGTAAAAGTGATGCCCTCGCCGGTTATCGTGAATTGTGGTCAAAAGCAAAAATTCACGGCTTTCGTCGATAACGAAACGCAAGAAACCAACATTACCTGGTCAGTTGAAGGTTCGGGTGGGGGCTCAATTGAATCATCGGGTCTTTACACTGCGCCAAATGTTGCCGGCACATATACAGTTAAAGCACTTTATTATGGCAAGTTCGAAGGCACCGCAGAAGTCACGGTGCAGGCACCACCGTTTAGATTAACTCCGACACCAGTAACATTAACTTACGGCCAAACGACCCAGTTCGCAGCTTTAGTTTTTAACGAGCCGATGACCGATAATATTACTTGGTCCGTTGAAAGCACGAACGGTGGCTCAATAACCACGGCCGGTCTTTATACTGCACCGAACAGTGAAAATACATATATTGTTAAAGCTATATATAACAATGCATTTGAAGCAACGGCAGAAGTTATAGTACGGACACCGGTTTTGAGATTAACACCGTCAGCAGTAATATTGTTCTACGGCCAGCAGCAACAGTTTAATGCCTTGGTCGATAATGCCACTACGGAAACAAATATCACGTGGTCCATCGATACTTCAAACGGAGGTACTATAGCGGCGGATGGCAAGTATGCAGCCCCCAACGCAGTCGGCACTTACGTTATCAAGGCGACGTATTACGACATCGAAGCGACCGCGGAAGTGACAGTACAGGCTCCCGTCCTGCAGATCACTCCTTCTACCAAAACATTATATACAAACGAAACGCAGAATTTCACTCTGCTGGTTAATAATACAACGCAGGAAGCAGAAATTCAGTGGACCACGACCGGCGGAGGTATTGGAAGTAACGACGGCTCATACATGGCTCCCGATCATGCAGGCACTTATATCGTAACAGCCACTTTTAGAACAGTCGCAGCAACAGCGGAGGTCATCGTTAAGGAACATGAAATTAAAATAACTCCGCCGGCAGCAGAAATGAATATCGGCCAGCAAGTTCAATTTACGGCCTTTGTTGATAACGCGGCCGCCGAGACGGGCGTTTCTTGGTCCACCGATGTTATGGGTGGAACGGTCACTCAGACGGGTTTATATACCGCACCGAGCTTGCCTGGCATACACAGAGTTACGGCTAAGTACCAGGGCGCCGAAACGTCAGCTGAGGTTACCGTCAACAGCTTGTTCCTTACGCCGTTGACGTATCAGATGCGAA
>CAZEAL010000113.1:0-3551 GCA_964510265.1 uncultured Candidatus Saccharibacteria bacterium | reverse complement strand
GTAACTGCCAGCCATAACCCCAAAGAATTTAACGGATTTAGAATTGATTATAAAGATGCATACTCCTTTTACGGCGATGATATAAAAACTCTTTATAGGTTTGTAAAAAACGGAACGGTTACAAAAGGTAATGGCGTATATAAAGAAATAAATTTATTTCCGAGATATAAAAACTATCTGAAATCACGTTTTAACTTTGAAAATGATATAAAAGTAGTAGTTGATTGCGGAAGCGGAGCATCAAGCAATATAGCCCCACAGGTTTTTGAAGATCTTGGAGTTAAGACTTTACCTATTTATTGTCACTTGGATAGTAGTTTTCCACATGGCGTTCCGGATCCCGAAAATCCTCTTTTTATGGATGAATTGGAAAAAAAGGTTTCTGAAGAGAAAGCAGATGTGGGATTCGCATTCGATACTGATGGAGACAGGTTTGGTGTGGTAGATGAAAAAGGACAATCCCATTCCAATGATAAAATATTACTTTTGTTTGCTGAATACAGTGTAAAAGATATTAAAGGAAGGACAGTTGTATTTGACGTTAAAAGTTCTCAAGTGGTGAGCGATTATTTACTAAGTATTGGGGCTGTACCGAAAATGATTCGAACAGGTCATCCATTTTTTACAGAGGAAGTTAAGAAAGGTGCTGTTTTAGGTGCAGAATTATCAGGGCATGTCTTCTTTGGTGATGGAGAGTATGGTTATGATGACGGTATATTTGCCGCATGCAAAATTGTTGAAATAATTCAAAAATCCGGTAAAAGGCTATCTGAGTTATTGTTTAAGTACCCTAAAACATATAACACATCGGAAATTAAAGCTACCTGCTCTGATGAAGAAAAATTTAAAATTATTAACGAAATAAGTGCAAAAATGTCTAAAGAAGCCAAATCTGTGCAAACAATTGATGGTGTTAGGGTTAATATAACAAAAACCGGTTGGTTTTTGATTAGGGCATCAAATACATCGCCTTATTTAAGCATTAGAATTGAAGGAAATTCCGAAGATGAGGCGCAATTTATGCTTGATTCGGTCAGATCAATACTATCTTTATATGAAGTTAATTTGGAAAATTTGAATAAAGCCAAAATTATATATAGTTAGCAAAAGCAATAAATAATGCTAAAATTTTTTTATGAATAAAACTTCTTCCCACATTCTTTGGTTTAAGCAGATAAGAAAAACCGACATACCTACTGTAGGCGGAAAAGGTGCAAATTTAGGTGAAATGACTTATGCCAAAATTCCCGTTCCCAACGGTTTTGTAATCACCGCCTCTGCTTATTTTGATTTTCTGAAAACAACATCACTAAAAAATAAAATACTGACCGAGCTATCCGGTATAGATGTAAATGATACTGCAGCTCTTCAAACAGCATCGAAGAACATAAAAACAGCTATTTTAGGGGCTGAAATGCCTGAAAAGCTGAAAGAAGATATTAAAAGGTATTATCACGAGCTATGCGGAGAGTATGATAGACTAGTCGCTGTAAGGTCCTCTGCAACGGCTGAAGATTTGCCGGATGCCTCTTTTGCTGGACAGCAGGAAACTTATTTAAATATCAAGGGATATAAAGAGGTGGTTGAAAATGTACGAAAGTGTTGGGCTTCTTTATTTGAATCACGCGCAATATTTTACAGAACTGAAAAAGGATTTAGTCATTTTAAAGTTGGTATTGCTGTACCGGTTCAATTAATGGTTCAATCTGAGATTTCTGGGATAGTGTTTACTGTAAATCCAATTACAAATAATAAAGATGAAGTTTCGATTGAGGCGGCATATGGATTAGGACAACCAGTTGTATCAGGCCAGGTCACTCCGGATCAATACATAGTAAATAAAAAATCAGGGAAAATCACATATAAATATATTTCAAAGCAAACATGGCAAATGATTTTGGGCGCCGACAAGACCCCGATTTCCAAAAAATATCAGGAAGTTCAAAAATTAAAGGATAAATTCATTTTAGAGCTGGCACAAATTTCCATAAAAATAGAGGACCACTATAAACATCCTCAAGATATCGAATGGGGAATGGAAAACGGGAAGCTTTATATTGTTCAATCAAGACCGGTGACTACACTTGGCTCGGGTAAGGAAACGGGAATGCACGAAGTTACAGTAGTTGATACTGCAAAAGCTGGAAAGACTATTTTAGATGGGTTGGGAGCATCGCCCGGAGTGGCAGCAGGTCCGGTAAAAATTGTTAAGAATCCCAAAGAAATTACTATGGTGAGAAAAGGAGATGTCCTTGTTGCGGAAATGACTAATCCCGATTATGTACCGGCTATGAAAAGAGCAAGTGCGATTGTCACCGACCAGGGAGGTAGAACTTCACATGCAGCTATTGTCAGCAGGGAATTAGGAATACCTGCAGTAGTTGGAACCGGAAGTGCTACCAAAATATTGACTTTAGGAGAAGTTGTAACAGTTGACGGAGCTGCAGGGAAAATATTTGAGGGAAATTTTATTTTAAAACAGGAAGTGAAGAATGAGAAAAATGTTTTACCTTCTAAGGATTATAAAACAGCCACAAAAGTTTATGTTAATTTGGCTGAGCCGGAAATGGCTGCTGATATTGCAAAAAGAAATGTTGACGGTGTCGGATTACTGCGAGCTGAATTTATGATTGCCCAAATTGGGGTTCATCCAAGAAAGTTTATTAAAGAAGGAAAAAGTCATGAATTCGTAAATAAACTAGCAGATGGGCTAATACAGTTTGCATCTGCATTTGGAAGCAGGCCGGTAGTTTACAGATTTACGGATTTTAGATCCAATGAATATGCCAATCTAGAAGGTGGACAGGAGTTTGAAAAACCCGAACCTAATCCCATGATCGGTTATCGCGGAACAGGAAGGTATCTGGACGATCCGGAGGTTTTTAAGCTTGAAATAGAAGCATTAAAAATAGTACGAAATAAGCAGGGACATAAAAACCTACATGTTATGTTCCCGTTTGTAAGAACTCTAGAACAGTTAAGAGAGGTTAAAAAACTGATGGCCTCATATGATTTAAGGCGAAGTGGAAATTTTAAAGTTTGGATGATGGTTGAAATTCCTTCTAATGTGATTTTATTGGATGAATTTATTGACGAAGGAGTAGATGGGGTTTCAGTTGGAACCAATGATTTAACAATGCTGACTTTAGGAGTAGACCGCGATAATGAGAGAGTTGCAAAAACCTATTCAGAAATGGATCTGGCAGTATTAAAAAGCCTGGAAAAAATTGCTACTACCTGTAAAAAAAGAAAGGTAACTTGTTCTATTTGTGGGCAGGCACCCTCTGTATACCCCGAACTGGTTGAAATGCTTGTACACTGGGGGATGACATCGGTGTCGGTAAGTCCGGATGTTTTAGAGAAAACAAGAGAAATCGTATATGAAGCAGAGAAAAAAGTGGTGAAGAATAGTTCTAAACCGGTTAAATGAACAAATTAGAGAGCGTAAAATCTTATAAAATCATTAATTCCCGCGGAGATTGGACAATACGGACAGAAATTCAATTAAAAGACGGATCTGTCGGGGTTTCCACGATTCCGGAAGGTGCTTC
>CAZEAL010000112.1:0-3443 GCA_964510265.1 uncultured Candidatus Saccharibacteria bacterium | reverse complement strand
CCTTTCATATAATTTAGAGTATTAAGGTCGCTTTTGACACATGCTTATAGTAAAATAGCGACATGGGAGTAATTGTATATGTGGCGAGAAGGCAGGTTTGTTTCCTTCTCCCAAAACTTCATAAATAATCCAAACCTCATTAAAAGACTTATAAAACAGTCTGATATTTCTATCTCCGACATCGTTATTGAAATTGGAGCTGGAAAAGGTGTTATAACCAAGCAACTTTGTAAAACCTGTAAACATGTAATAGCAATTGAAATTGATAGCAATCTTTATAACCAACTGTTGAACAACCTTAAAATAGGTAATATAACTTTGATCAATAACAATATTTTGAGGGTAAACTTACCTAAAACAGGTTACAAAGTGTTTTCAAATATTCCTTTTAACTATACCTCGCGAATAATGAATAAATTGTACTTTCAAGGTAATCCTCCTCAATCTGCATATCTAATTATGCAAAGGGAAGCAGGCAATATTTACATTGGTTATCCAAGGGAAACCCAAAAATCTTTACTTCTAAAACCCTTTTTCAGGATTGAGGTTTTTCACAGGTTCAACAAAACTATTTTCAGACCGACTCCTTCGATAGATGCTAACATGTTACAAATAAAAGTGGTGAAAAACCCCATTTTAGAAAAAGGGAGCATGCTGGAATATTTCGATTTCGTTGTGTACGGTACAACCCAATATAAAAATACATTAAAGAAAAGCTTATCTAAAATATTCACACATGAGCAATTCAAAAGGCTCTCAAAAGATTTAGAATTCTCGGTAGAAGCAAAACCTTTAGATTTAACATACATTCAATGGGTAAAATTATATAAATACTACAAATATGCTGTTATTGATAAGAAAAAAATGATAGTAAACGGAAGCTACCATAAACAGGAACTATTACAAAAACATCTAAAGAAATCTTTTAGAACACGCAATCCAAAAATCCTCAGAAATTCGCAGAAAACATAAGGTTATTGGTGGATCATTTGGAACTATGTTAGAACTTTATATAAAAATTAACTGAACATAGTCTCCAGCGCTGGTCTCTGAACAATTGCATGCTCGTACCCATTTACAATAAAAAGAATGTATCCTTCATTAAGAAGGCCTTCTATGGCTCTTACATGGAAAAAATCCCTAAAATTACTTGAAGCTTTAGATATGTAGTTGATTACCGTATTCGTATTTCTTGGGTTTATATCCAATCTTGCATTTGGATCAAATTCACTGCCGATAATGTCTTTGTGAATTTTTATAATATTTTCTAAGGAAAAATCAAAATTTGAAAACTCCTCAAGACCTCCATACAACTGTTTATGCTTTTTTAATAATTGTTTGGAATAATCCTCAAAACTAGTTTCATCCTGAATTCTCCCTAATCTAAAGTAATCTCTAATTGCTCTTAAGTAATAGTAATATTCGATTTCATAGGGCTGAAACTGCTCTAAAAGAAACACTGCTTCAGCAACGCGATCAGGTTCTATGCATTTTACTTCCACACCTTTATCCCTGGCCAAATGGGTGATAAATCCTCTTTCGCCAGTAAAACGAATGTCTTGTTCAATATTATTAGTCGTAGCAGGAACAGAACCTTCTACTAAAACACTAACGTTCGTTAAATCTTTACCGAATAAATAGGCATTAAATGCTCTCTCAATGCTCGAAAATTGCGGATTCTTAGGGTCGAAAATATGTTCCGCGCCAAAATATTCTAAAGTGGTTTGTTCATTTGAAAGGGAGTAGTGAGAATTCTGGTGTTTGTACCTTTCCAGTTGAGTTCTTGTTAAAGAAGCTAGCAAAGAGTCTTGTTCAGAAATCGATTTGTATAATTCATCGTCAGTAAGTAATCTTATAATTTCTGTTTTGTTTTTTCTCATCCGCAATCAATTCTAACACTAAGTTTATTGCTGGATTTAATAACATATAATAACTAATAAAAATCTTTTGGTGGACCGTACCGGATTCGAACCGGTGACCTCCACGCTGCCAGCGTGGCGCTCTACCAACTAAGCTAACGGCCCATTTTCTCTGCGATCCCTCTATAAACTAAACGATTATAAATCAACTTTGCTAAATTCTCCAACTCGTACGGAATTCTGGAGCTAAAGTAATCTATCCTAAGCACACCTTTATAATTGCTTTTCTTGGTAGGTTTACCATTAGTCCTTTTGTCAATTTGAGCTTTATAAAATTTATCTCTGGAAATACCCGTTATCTCAACCCAATAACTCTCTAATTCCATTACATTCTGATCAGCACGGCACTGAACAGTACATCTGATTTTATTTTCGTTATAATCGAAACATCTTTTTAGAAGGGTTAAAAAAAGTAATACTATTTCCGCATTACTGTTACCAAAAGAGAGAAAGCCAGTTCTTTTACAACTTTTAGAACCTTCTGTAATAAACAGCATAGCCAAAGCAATTTTTGCACATCCTAAACTAGAAATTTCCACGGATATGGGAATATTGTTATATTCTATGCTTTGCAAAAAACGTTCACGTTTAAGTTTATTTACTTTTAAAGCCTTCTCTCTAATATTTGATAAATGTTTCAGATTTAAGCCTATTAGTCTCTGTTCCGCATCGTTACTTAGCTTCAGATTTTTAAACCAAAAGGAAAGTGTGCTTTTTGGTACCTTAGTTCTAAGTTTACTTTGTATTTCTATATTAGTGAGACCTTTTAAACGTAATTGCAAAGCACTATTCTTAATTTCATCAGAATAGTGAACCACAATTCACATTGTACTATATTGCTTCAATAGAAAAAACAATCACCATTCTCTCCTGTGTAATGGAATCCTCTTCGGAACCACTCTCCTAACCATTCTGGTGTTTGGCAAGTTTTCTATGGTATAAGTTTTAACCATTGGCTCTAACTCAAAAACAGGCATCGCCGGTATGTTACCCAACTCTTTCATAATCCGATCCTTTAATTCTTCTGTGCCCTCACCGGTATATGCTGATATTCCTAAAACCCCTATTTTCTTTTTCTTGAAAAACTTCTTTATTTCTGGAAACGTATCTTTAACTTCAGTTAAATCCAGTTTATTTATAACAACTATTTCCGCTTTATCCGGTAAATTTCCCCCGCGTTTCTCAAGTTCTCCTCTTATTTTTTTATATAAATCAAAGACATATTGGCATACATTTTCATATTCAATTTCTTTGTTTTTCTTCGCACCGGTTCCGAATGAGGCCCTTTTATCACTTAATTGGGCAAAAATCTCTTCATTAAATGGATCAATCAAATGCACCAATAGTCTGGTTCTTTCCACGTGGCGCAAAAATTCAAAACCCAAACCCTTTCCTTCTGAAGCACCTTCAATTAAACCAGGAATATCCGCTATCACAATTTCCTTACCATTTTTCAGTCTGCATGTCCCCAGGTTGGGATTCAATGTAGTAAACGGATAATTCGCAACTTTTGCGTGCGCGTTC
>CAZEAL010000111.1:0-2651 GCA_964510265.1 uncultured Candidatus Saccharibacteria bacterium | reverse complement strand
AAAAAATTTAGCTTTCAATTTTAAGGATAAATACAAAAAGGTTGAAGAACTAGATTCTTTAATGAAAGAACCTTATTTTGCAAGAATTGATTTAAAAGAATCAACTAACTTTCCTTTAGAAATTTATTACATAGGAAAATTCGGTTATACAGAGGAAAAACCCATAGTAACAGACTGGAGGGCAAAAGTTGCTTCAGTTTACTATAGATACAGATTCCCTCAAAAAAATATTAATTATGATACACCAGAAGGAAAAGTAGTTAGAGATTTGCAATTAAAACGTACTTTTGAAATAGACAACGGGTTACTCATAAAATATTACAATAACGACATTCAACTAGATGAAAAAGAGATAATCACGGAAAAGATTTCAAAAAGAACCGGCGGAGTACTTGAAGATATTGTCGAAACAATTCAGGAGTCTCAATTGGATATTATAGAAGCAGATCCGAGACAAATTTGTATAGTGCAAGGTTGCGTAGGCAGCGGTAAAAGCACTGTAGCAATACATAAGCTCTCACATATCTTTTTTAACTTTTCCAATGTAATTCATCCGGAAAGAGCTCTTTTAATAGCTAAAAACCAAATTCTGGTCGGATACCTTTCAACTTTATTTCCGAAATTAGGAATATTTGACATTAATTACAAAACATTAAGGGAATTAATATACACAATAGTTATAAGAGAAGATTTAAAATTAAATATAGACTTCGATACAAAAACCGAAGTATCAGTTTTTGATCTAAAGAAAATCAGAAATCTTGAATTAAGACTTGATGAAGTTCACAAAGATTACGAAAACCAGTTGATCAAAATCATTTCTGACGACGAGTATTCAAATTATGTAAGCTATAAGTACAATAGGAAGATCCCCATTTACGAAAACTATTCTGAAGTTATAGATGACCTTGAGGAAGAAGTACAGATGGAATTAGATTACATAAAGGAGAACCCAAGCTCAGCAAGAGAATGGTTATATAAAGAAAATATCAAAACTATAAAAAAACTTACTTCCAAGTTAAAGAAGGTAAGAATGAATATAAAAGAAATGACGTTAATTGAATTATCCAAGGAAATGAAATTACCAATTAACGAGAAAATGGGCTACTTAGAAACTCTGATATATTTATTTATATACTCGGACTTGGTGGGTATCTCAAAAATGTCTAAATATGAATATTGCGTCGTGGATGAAGGCCAGGATTTCGGACTTCTGGAGTATCATATTTTGGGTAAATTGGTTTTAAATGGCAGGCTATGCATTCTAGGAGATTTAAATCAGTCTTATAACGAAGAGGGTCTAGTAAATTGGTCTGAGATAGCCGAAGTTATTAAAGATGCCAAAAATGCCCAAACTTTCACTTTGGACACTAATTATAGAAGTACTAAACCTATAATAGATTTAGCCAACAAAATATTGTCTCCATACACAAATAACTATCTGCCAAAATCTATAAACCGTAAAGGAGAAGAGCCGAAATTTTTTAAATCAAATACTTCCGAAGAGCAATTTATTGCCTTTAAAGGCTTTATCGAGCACGATCTTAAAAATCTAGATAAAAGTATTGGTGTAATATGCTTTGAACCCAAGACGTTTGAAACAATCCAGAAAATTATTAATATAAAAAGAAACAATTCGGGGAGAATAATTACTCTAAACAGTAAAGAAAAGATAACCTACATTCCAAAAGGACTGTACTTGACGATGTTTGACGATTGCAAAGGCCTTGAATTTTCAAAAGTATATGTTTTAGACTTGAATTTAGATAAAATAAATACGTTTAAGGATGCGAAAAAAGCGTTTATAGCTGTAACCAGAGCTATGAATGAACTTATTATTCTATCTACAAA
The DNA here is from genome assembly GCA_964510265.1 of uncultured Candidatus Saccharibacteria bacterium. GTDB lineage: Bacteria > Patescibacteriota > WWE3 > UBA101185 > UBA10185 > 2-02-FULL-38-14. The sequence goes on along the minus strand of CAZEAL010000111.1, from coordinate 800 downwards.
TGAACATTCAGGTATTTAAGAAAAAAGATACTCTTTACACTCTAATACTTTTATTAACGGCGTTCTCGCTAAGAATAATAAATCTCGGGTATTCCGATTATCAAGGAGATGAGATAAAAGCTTTGTTTTTACCGGATTCGGGGCAGAGCATTTCGAGTTTTTTACTTGACCAAAGAAAAGGGCCTGTTCAATTTATAGTTACTTTTTTAATTAAATTCATCAACCCGATGTATTCAAATGAACTAGTCACAAGACTTCCGTTCGCATTAGCTGGAATTTTTGCAGTATTAGTGTTTTACAAATTTCTTAAGTTGTATTTTGATGAGGATACCGCATTTTTCTCAAGTTTTTTCCTAAGCACAAACGGATTTCTAATAGCTTTTTCCAGAATAGTTCAGTATCAGTCGTTTGTGATTCTTTTTATGCTTTTAACTTTGTATTTCTTTGGATTGGCGGTTAAATACGAGGCATGGAGGATTAGGGGTATATACATGGGGTTTATATGCTGGTCTATTTCTATTTTATCCCACTATGATGGGATTTTTATTTTCCCTTTCGCATTTTATTTATTAATCCAAGTAGTTAAAGCTTTACCAAATTCCAAAAAAACTATTATTTCTGCATTATTAATTTTTACTTTTTTAGTCGCCTTATTTTACATCCCGTTTGTTTTGTCGATCAGCCAAAGTACAATGGAATATTGGGAAAACAGACTCTCGGGAGGCGGAGAAAAAGTTTCCAGCTCCAAATACTTATTTACTGTTTATCATCCAATTTACACTGTTCATATATACACACTT
>CAZEAL010000110.1:0-2990 GCA_964510265.1 uncultured Candidatus Saccharibacteria bacterium | reverse complement strand
ACTCGTTCTAGAAGCTGTGAAATATTGTTCAATACTTCACCTTCGCCCAAAAATTCGTATTTCATTACCTCACCCAGCGCTGTGTCTTTGTCCTGAGATACTTTCAGAAATAATATTTTTCCCTCGGGAATAACTTTGGCCTTTACCTGTGAATAAGTAGGATTACGCATGAGGTTTAAAATCAGACTATCTTTTGCTCTCAGCATATTTTCATAAACATTTTCGGAAGCTGAAACAAGAAGATACCTTTCGAAAATCCCAGCTTTTAGTCCTTTTTCAATAAATTTATCCAAAGTAGAAGCTACCTCCACAATGCTTTCCTGCCTAAGTTCAACTAAAGCACCCCATCCGTTATCCAGATCTTTATTCGTTTTAAAAATAGCGGCCTTTCCTGTTGACTTATCTTTTATACCTAAATCATCTTTTGTTACAAATTCCAAAAAAGAAAGATCATTTAATTCCACATAAATCGAAATGTCAGAAGGTACTATTTTTGAAAAATCATTATTTAAAAAGGCTCCTTTTTGCAGCGCAAGTGGTGTATTTATTACTTCAATTAAGAAAGACGGCTGAACCTCAATTGTTGTCTTGGGTGTAATAGTAATTTCGGAATCGTTCATTATTATGCCGTATAACCTTTCACTCACTATTCCGACTAAAATCAAAATTAAAGCAATAGATATATACTTTCTATTTTCTCTGGCTTTTACACCTATCGATAAATGTTTAAACAACTTTACAGGTTTGGAGCTTTTAGATTCTTCAAAAGTATAATAGGAAATCAAAGTTTTTATAGGCACATTAGGATCGGAAACATTTTCCGGAAGTGTTTCACCGCAGTTGCTACAAAAAAAGTGATCGTAGCTTTTGAGTTCATGTTGACATTTTGGACAGAGTCTTACAGACATTAAGTATATTAAAACCCGAACTTCAACTTGTTACAAGTCTTAGCGCCTTCTTCTGTCACCACCGTAATGTTTTCCATCATTTCTATCTCTGTTTCTTTCAAAATTTCTTCCGCCCCTGTCCCTAACGTTTCTATCTCTGCTATCTCTATCATCCCTCGGTCTGTTAGAGCCATCGAAATCATTGCTTTCCAAAGCTTTTTTAGACAGGCTGATTTTCCCATTCTCAACGGCAAGAACTTTTACGGTAACCTTATCACCTATTTTCAGGAAATCGTTTACATCTTTAACGTATTCATTACTAATTTCGCTTATATGTAATAAACCGTCTTTGTTAGGTAAAATCTCCACGAAAGCTCCGAAATCCACTATATCGGATACAGTTCCTTCATAGACTTCCCCGGGCTTAACATCCTTTACAAGCCCAATGACCATTTCAGCAGCTTTGTGAGCGTTTTCTTCGGTAGAAGCCGTTATAACTACACTTCCGTCCTGTTCTATCGTTAACACAGTTTCGGTCTTATCCTGAATATCTTTTATGGTTCTTCCTCCGGCTCCGATTACAACTCCTATTTTATCCGTATCTATTTTTACAACCACCGTCTTTGGGGCGTATTGCGAAACCTGCTCTTTCGGAGTTTTAATTGTTTTTTCCATTTCGTCCAACACTTGCATTCTGCCTTCTTTTGATTGCTCCATTATTTTCGGAAGCAGACTCATCGGAATTCCGGGAAGTTTCATATCTGCTTGCATTGCAGTTACTCCTGTACGAGTTCCGGTCATTTTAAAGTCTAAAAATCCGAATGCGTCTTCCATATAAGCCAGATCAGTCATAATTTGAATTTTACTCAAATCGTCATTAACTATCAGTCCTACTCCCACTCCACCTACCATTTCTTTTATAGGAACACCGGCATCCATCAATGCCAATGTCGAAGCACAAGCCGATGCCATCGAACTTGATCCGCTGGATGATAAAGTTTCAGATACCAAAATTATCATATAAGGAAATTCTTTCTGAGAAGGAATAACTGCCTTTAACGCTCGTTCAGCCAGGAGGCCGTGCCCAATTTCCCTCGAACCCGGAGATCCGATTTTTCCTGTTTCACCCGTTGAAAACGGAGGAAAGTTATAGTAGTGGATAAACCTTTTGGTTTTTTCTCCATACATATCCTGAATAAATAATTCCTGAGAAGGAGATCCTAAAGTTGTAACTGTTAAAACTTGTGTAATACCTCGTGAGAATAAAGCACTGCCGTGTGTACGCGGAAGAACTGATATCGAACTTGAAATTGGTCTGATATCTTTAATACCTCTGCCATCCGGCCTTTTACCCTCCTCCAATATTAAATGCTGCAAAGAATGTTTCTCTATCTCCTCAAGCGCATTCATTAAATCTGCTTTTTTGTATTTACCTTCGAACTGAGTGACTACACCTGACTTTAGCTCATCCAAAGAGTCCCTAAGCTTTGTCTTGTCAAAACCCATTCCGAGCATTTCCACTATTTTATCTTTAGCAACGGCACTGACATCTTTCATGATTTCAGAACTCAATGCTTTTGAGTCATATTTATATTTTTTATTTTCCGGATTTACTTCATGCGCAAAATCTTTTATTAATTGTATTAGCGGATCTACATTATTCCACGCAAATTCTATCGCACTTAATACTATTTCTTCGGGTTGAAGTTTTACTTCAGCTTCAACAGCCAAAAACTTTTTATCTTCACCGGAAAAGGAAACCATCATATCTATTAATGAGTTTTCAACGATTTCATAATTTGGGTTAGCAATATAATTTCCGTCAATATATCCAACCTCCAAGGAGCTCATAAGCCCCTCAAACGGTATATCCGAGGCTGTTAAACATGCCGACACACCTATCATTGCTAAAAATTCCGGATTCGAAGTATTATCCAAGGACAAAATAGTGACTATTACCTGAACTTCATCTTTATAATCATTTGGAAAAAGGGGCCTAATTGCATGATCAATCATCCTTCTGGAAACAACGGCTTCATCGGTAGCTCTTCCGTCCCTTTTTATAAATCTGGAGGATTTAATAAATCCGCTGGCATATAATTT
>CAZEAL010000109.1:0-13752 GCA_964510265.1 uncultured Candidatus Saccharibacteria bacterium | reverse complement strand
CTTTACAAACCCAAACAAATACCGAATAATATAACTTATGACTTCAGCCTTAGATCACATTATAGTTAAAGGTGCGCGTCAGCATAATCTTAAAAATATCGATCTTGAGATCCCTAAAAATAAATTTGTTGTCTTTACTGGTGTATCCGGTTCGGGAAAATCAAGTTTGGCGATGGATACTATTTATGCGGAAGGTCAGAGAAGATATGTGGAAAGTCTATCCGCATATGCCAGACAGTTTTTAGGTGTTATGGATAAGCCTGACGTTGATAAAATAGAGGGGTTGTCGCCGGCTATTGCAATTGATCAGAAAACTACTTCAAAGAATCCCAGATCAACTGTAGGCACTATCACAGAAATCTATGATTTTTTTAGGCTTCTTTATGCCAGAGTAGGACATCCTCACTGCCCGAACTGCGGTAGGGAAATAAGCAGACAGAGCAGCGATCAAATACTTTCTCGTGTTATAGAATTGATTTCACAGGAAAAAGAATTTAAAAGCGAACGCGGTGTTAGATTTTTCATCCTTTCACCGATAATAAAAGACAGGAAGGGTGAATACTCCGCTCTATTTGAAAATCTAAAAAAGCAGGGGATTTTGAGAGCGAGGATTGACGGTGTGATAAGGGATTTAAAAGAACATTTTGAACTTATAAAAACAAACAAGCATACAATTGAGGCAATAGTTACAAGACAAATAGTAAATTCAAAGAAGTTGAAAAGTGTAGAGGAAAGAAAATTATTTGAAAGTGGTGTTTTCCAATCCATAGAATCAGCATTGAGATTAAGCAGCGGGAATGTAGTTCTGACTATTGTAAGGGACAAGGATTTTGACTTTGCAGAAACACCCAAAAATTTTGAGGATCACTTGTTTTCGGAAAATTTTGCCTGCCCGGTTTGTAATATATCTTTACCCGATTTGGAGCCCAGAAACTTTTCATTTAATTCCCCTCATGGTGCCTGTTCAAATTGCAATGGGTTGGGAACGCAGCTGGAGGTTGACGAAGCTTTGATTTTAAATCTTAAATTATCTGTAGCTGAAGGAGGGGTACTTCCATGGGCTCGTCTATTTGAACATTATTCTTGGACTTCTAAAGTTATAGAGTCGGTAGCTAAGGAATTCAATTTCTCTTTGAATGAGCCAATAGGAAAACTGTCAAAAGAAGCGTTAAATATAATTTTGTATGGGATTCCAAAGGGACAAAAAGTCCGTGTAAGCTATATTAATCGTGAGGGGGACCACAATTCCTTTAATGCAAATTTTGAAGGAGTAATTCCTAATTTAATTAGAAGACATAAAGAAACGCATTCGGACTTTATAAGAACCGAAATAGAAAAATTCATGGTTAGAGAACCATGTCCTGTCTGCAAAGGGTCCAGACTAAAGAAAGAATCATTATCGGTGGTTATAGATGGCAAAAATATCTGGGAAGCCACGGAACTTTCAATAAAAGATGCAAAAGAATGGGCAGCGAATTTAGATAATATTTTCTCGGATAAAGAGAGGAAAATATCTGATTTAATATTGAGGGAAATTAAATATAGAATTAAATTTTTATTAGACGTTGGTTTGAGTTATTTAACATTGAGTAGATCTTCATCTCATTTATCCGGTGGGGAAGCGCAAAGAATCAGATTAGCTTCTCAAATAGGTTCGGGGCTTTCAGGAGTTTTGTACGTTTTGGATGAGCCATCAATAGGACTGCACCAGAGAGATCAGGGAAAACTGATTAATACCTTAAAGCATTTGAGAGATTTAGGGAATACAGTTTTAGTTGTTGAACATGATACGGAAACTATTTTGGAAAGTGATTATATATTCGATTTTGGGCCCGGAGCGGGTGAACACGGTGGGAAGGTTGTTTCCCACGGCAATCCGCAGGTAATTATGAACGATAAAAATTCTTTAACGGGGGAATATTTGTCAGGTAGAAAAAGCGTTGGGTCGGAATTCAGTAAAAATTCCGAAAACATATTGATAGATGATGACATTGCGTATGCAAAAAAGGGAAGTAATAAAAACGGTGAGTATTTGATTTTAAGAGGGGCTGCGGGAAGAAATTTAAAAAACATAGATTTAAAAGTTCCACTGGGAAGGTTGGTTTGTATAACTGGTGTTTCCGGTTCAGGAAAATCTACTCTGGTTATGGATACTTTGCATAGAGCATTAAGACAAGAATTCGGCCTGAAAAATGAAGAAAGACCTGAGGTATTTAAAGTTTTAGAAGGTGTTGAGCATTTAACAAACATGATTGCTATAGACCAGTCACCCATAGGTAGAACTCCTAAATCAAACCCGGCTACATATACAAAAGCTTTTGACTATATTAGAGATCTATTTGCCAAAACTGAAGAAGCAAGAATTCGCGGATATAATCAGGGTAGATTTAGTTTTAACGTTAAAGGAGGCAGATGTGAAGCCTGTGGAGGAGAAGGGCAAATTAAAATTGAAATGCAGTTTATGCCTGATGTATATGTAAACTGTGATGTGTGCCAGGGAAAAAGGTATAACAGAGAGGCTTTGGAAATTCATTATAAAGGTAAAAATATCAGTGACGTGCTAGATATGACCGTTGAAGAAGCTTTGAAGTTTTTTGAAAATATTCCTCAAATCCGCCGCAAAATTCAGACTATTTTTGATGTCGGCTTGGGTTATATTAAATTAGGACAGCCAGCACCGACTTTGTCAGGCGGAGAGGCCCAAAGAGTTAAATTAGCTTTAGAATTGAGCAAAAGAGCAATGGGACATACTTTATATATATTAGACGAGCCGACAACAGGTTTGCACTTTGCCGATTTAGAAAAGCTGATTTTTATATTTAAGAGGTTAACTGCCAAAGGAAACACGGTTTTAGTAATTGAGCATAATTTAGACGTTATAAGTAACTCTGATTGGATTATAGATCTTGGGCCTGAAGGTGGTGATGACGGCGGAAAGATTATTTTCGAAGGACCATTGGGCGAATTATTAAAAGATAAAAGCTCATACACGTCAGAAGCGATAAAAACAACGGAATCAGCAATGAAACAAATTCAGAACCATAAGTAATATCACTTTCTGGAATGGAAAGATTTAAGGACTTCTGAACATTGTTAAAATCTTTATAACTTAATTCATGGGGAGTTTTTGGCATATATATATTTATGCTTTCCCCGGGAAGTATAAAATTTTCCTCCTCATTTAAATTGTATAGTACAACGTGTCCGTTATTTGAAATTTTGTAATTTCTTAACCCTTTTAAAGTTTTTAGGGGATTCAAGCTTATTGCCTGTTCAACTATTAAGCTTTCTTTAAATTCTTTTTCGGTGCTGATTTGGGCAAAATCTACTGAAATTAATTTATCTTTGAAATTATCTGTTCTGTATGCTCCTGCTGGAAGAGGAGACTCCGAGTCAATACCTTTTATTACAAATGCAAAATGATTTGTGTCGAGCTTGGTAAAATAATCTACACCTGAAGTAGCTCCCCACGTTGGGTCTACAGGAATCCACCCAAAATTAGGATCGAAGAATTCTGCCCAGGAATGAAGCAAATCTCCGCCTTTTAAATTTATAGAAATTGGCGTTGCTTTGTTATCGGTCGCGAAAGCGTAGCCATTGATTTCCCGTGAAGGAATACCCATTGCCCTAGTTAACGCAATAAATGAGTCAGTAAATTCCATACACCCCCAGCGGCCCTCAGTGCTTAAGGCTTTTGCGGCCCCACTTCTCGGGATAAAATCATTTTTTACAATATCAAAGTTATATTTCAGGTTTTTAGTAACATAGTTATATGCTAATTTAGCGTTCTCTGATACAGAAATATCTTTGTTGAACAAATTTTTGGATATTTCAAGAATTTTAGAGTCGGTAACTTCCCAGAATTTATCATCGTTTGTATATTTTTTAATTAAGTCCTTTTGTAAGTCTTCAAATTCCCCTCCGAAAGACGGATTTATTTGTTTACCGAGTATACGCGCCGATCCCGTAACAGTTATATTTAAGTTCTGTTTTGGGTTGATTTTATAAGTCCCGATTAAATTGCCATCCTGATCTTTTTTTAGAAATTCTGGTTTGGGAGAAAAATCAGTATAAGCGACATTTTGCATATCTTTTATATCGCTAGGTATTGCAACCTCCTGGTAAGCTGTAAAGTTAGAAGTATTCTCAAGCTGATACTTTAACTGGAAATTAAGGGTTTGATATTTCCCGAACGACGCCGTAATTCCCATGTTTTCTACTGTATTTTTGTAAAATTTATATATAGAGAAATTATTTTCTTTTTTAGTTTCGTCAGCTTGTGGAGCTATAAATATTTCGGGGCCGAAAGACGCAGGAACTTTCAGAGTTACAGTATATTCTTTAGTAGATTCAGATAGCTGAATATTCGGAAAATTTATATTCCAGACTTCCCCGACTTTAGTGGCAATATCTTTGGATTTAAACTCGATTTTAAATTTGTTTTTTCTGCCCTCCCCTATAATCTCATCTTCGAAAATTACTTTAATACTGGCGGATTTTTGGTCCTGCGTAATTTCGGAATCCAATACCTCTTTATCATTAGAAGCTTTAATATCGTATATATTCATTTGATTTATTGACAAAGAATAATTCTTGGCTATTACATCTTTTAGTTTGTTTTCAATAGTAATATTTTGGGTAACTTTGGTTTCTCCGTTAGGGTTAATTTCGTATAAAATATCGTATTCGGTATTGAACTGCTCTTGAGCAAAAACTTTTGTATTGGTAACCGCAAGGGAACCGAGTGCTATAATAAGCGAAATAAATTTTTTGTGCATATGAATTATTTTAGCTCATTTTTAAACGAAGAGGAAAAAAATGGTAGCAAATATGTACTTTTTGTGGGCATAGCGAAGAAAACGATCGTATAATGTAAAATAGCAACATCGCTATGGAAATAGATTTAGAATTAAAAAACTTATTTCAGAAAATTCAAGAAGTGCCTAGCGTACCATTTTTAACCAAACTGCAAACAAGTTATCTAAAGCAATTTCTGGATAAGTTAAATATTAAATATCTTGATTACGGCTACTCAATAATTATTCCGCCCATTTTATATAATAACAGTACCCCAAAACTTGTTTTAATGTGTCATACAGATCATCCAGGTATAGTTTTGAAAAATAACGAAGAGGGTGTGCTGATGGGTTTGATTGGAAACGCTCCTTTTAAGGAGCTTTTGGGAAAAAGGCAAGTCGGTTTAAAGATATATAATCCCGAAGGAATACTTGCAGGAAAGGGCTTAATTACTGATATTTATGGTGGTCCCAAACAAAAAGTACATATAAAAACTAATTTACAAGTACCTTTAAACTCATATGGTCAATTTGACATTGACTATTATTCCGAAAGTGAAAGTTTTTTTGAAGTTTATAATGCAGATGACGGTATATCAGTAGCCACAATGCTTAAACTGCTAGTAGATAAAGTAAAGTCGAAGTTTAATGTCTATTATGTATTTAATTTATATGAGGAGGTTCATCAACTTAGCTCTTGGTACTTAGCCAAAAACAACGTACTTAAACTATCCGAACAGGATTTAATTATAAATTTAGAATGTTTAAAAACTGAAAGTATTTCCGAATCTGATTTTGGGAAAATAGATTATGAGGGTGGTATAGTACTGCAATTAAGTAATAATGGGTGTTTATTTGGGTATAAAAACAAAGGCGCAAATTTGTCCGAGAATTTTATTAAAAAAATAGCAAGTGATAATGGTATAAGAATCCAATTAGGTGTAATAAAAGATTCTTGCGATTCTAGGCCATTTACTCAATTTTCCTTAACATCAAATATTTGTACTTTAACTATTCCAAACAAATACAAGCATAATGGTAGTGATGATGGCCTTTTGAGAACAGAGCATATTCTTAAGCGACATATAATTGATTTTTATACAGTGTTAACAAAAATACTGAGTGAAGATCCTACAACATTGAGCAAGATAGCTGACGTGGAAAGCTTATCTCAAAAACTAAAACAACATGATCATATTACAAATTATAAACTTATGAAAGAAAAGGCAATTTTAAATGAAAGGTTGGAAATTGCATATAAAGACATAGTTTACAGGAAACATTTTTTTCCTGTAAATATAAAGGAATTGCTTATTGATTTAACGTTTAAATATGTTTCTTATTTAATTTATATTTATTTAAAATTTCTGAGTTTATATGAACGACACCTTAATAAATAAAGTAAAAGAGCTTCCTCACAGACCAGGAGTATACATTTATAGGGATATTGAAAATGAAGTTATTTACGTTGGTAAAGCCAAGGATTTAAAAAATAGAGTCGGATCCTATTTTCTTGAAAATTTAGATCCTTCATCTAAAACCTACGCTTTAGTAAGTAAAATAAATTCACTTTCTGTTATAGAAGTTACAACGGAATTTGAGGCATTATTGCTTGAAACATCTTTAATAAAGAAATACCGTCCAAAATACAACATAATAATGAAAGACGATAAATCTTATTTATATATTGTTGTGAGGAATGAGAAAGTATCCTATGAAAACAATATTTTTACAGTTCCGAAAATAATAACCGAGAGAGAATCAGATATCCATATAAAAGACAAAGTATACGGACCCTATCCGGACAGTAGTACAGCGAAGTACATTTTAAGAACCCTTAGAAAAATAATTCCTTTTAGGGATTGTAATAAAACTAAATTCAAAAGGTATCAATATTTAGGAAACCCGTGTTTGTACGGTCATATGGGTTTGTGCCAGGCTCCGTGTATAAATAAAAATTCTTTAACTGAATATAAAAAAAATATAAAACGTGTTCATAATATTCTATCAGGAGAAAGCAAAAGACTGGTAAAAAATATTAAAAAAGAGATGGATAGAAATGCTAAAATATTTAATTTTGAGGAGGCCGCCAAATACCGGGATTTGTTAAATAGATTTACCTATATTACACAAAGCTTTAAAACAGCCCAAACATATATTGAAAATCCTTATTTCACTGAGGATATTGCAAATAGAGCGCTGGATGACATATCAAAGTTTATCCCAAATATTAAATTACCTTTGGAGAGAATAGAATGTTATGACATTTCAAATATCTCGGGAAAAGAAGCTGTAGGTTCTATGGTTGTAGCTACAAAAGGTAAAATTGATAAATCCCAGTACAGAAGGTTTAGAATTAAATTTAAATCCACTTCGGATGATTTTGAGATGATGCGGGAAGTATTAAGACGGCGGTTTAGTAGAAGTATGAGTGAGTCAGTAAAGAATAAATGGGTTATGCCGGACTTAATTATTCTAGATGGAGGGAAGGGGCAAGTTTCGGCCGGACAGGAAGTATTAACAGAAAAAAAATTAGAGGTTCCGCTTGTAGGTATAGCCAAGAAATTTGAAACAGTAGTATTTGTTAATAACGGAGAATTTCAAGAAATAGTGCCGGAAAAAGAAAGTGAAGGGTTAAGACTCATCCAGAGATTGCGTGACGAAGCACATAGGTTTGCACAGGCTTATCATCATAAATTAAGGCTAAAAAATATTTCAGGATAATGTATTATTAATATATGCTGCAAAATGTGTTAAAAGTACTGACTTTTAGTTTAATTTCACTGGTTTCAACTCAAATGTTTTTACAAACAATAGATTTGGGATTTTCGCCTTTTCCTGAAATCATATTACTTTTAATGACGATATTTTTACTTAATATGTTTATTCAACCAGTGCTTGGAATAGTTTCTCTCCCGAATACCGGGCTGAAATTCCTTTTTATACATTTTTTGATGACAATAATATTTTTATTAATTCTTATGCAGATATTGGGGAACTTTAAAATTGTTGAATTAAGCACTGATAATTTGCTATTTGTTGGCAGTATGATACCATCAAATAACTTATCAAGCTCACTTTCCCTTGTTATAACGTCATTTGTTTTGAGCTTGATTTATAGATATTTTATGTGGCTAAGCTCAAAAAAGTGAGGATTTGCCCGACTTTAGCCTTAAATTAAGAATGAATTGGGTTGATATAACACAAGTTTCTCAGATAGTAATTTCTGCATTAATAATTTTAATAATTCTTGTGCAGTCAAAAGGTACAGGTTTATTTAGTGCATTCACTGGATCAATAGGATTCTATAGGTCACGAAGGGGATTGGAAAAATTTATTTTTATTTTAACTATTATTTTAGGTTTAATGCTTATTTTAAATTCACTGGTTATAACTCTTCTGAGTAAATAATATGTCTTTATTAATAGTGGAGGGTGGAATTCCTTTAATAGGCCACGTACATATATCCGGGTCTAAAAACTCCGCAGTTGCGTTAATTCCGGCAGCATTATTCAGCAATGAAGATGTTGTACTAGACAATGTTCCCAGAGTTGGTGCGGTAGACTTCTTAATTTCAATCATAAAATCTATGGGGGGAAAAGCAGAATGGATAAGTAAAAATAAACTATTAATTAACGGAGCATCACTGGACACTTTTGAAGTTCCTTATGAATTTGGGTCGGTTTACAGAAATACTAGTCTTTTGGCGGGACCGTTGATGTTTAGGTTCGGGCAAGCAGTTCTTCCAAAACAAAATCCAGATGCAATAGTAGTCAAACCAATAAACAGGTGGATAGATTCGTGGAAATCTTTAGGAATAGATGTAAAAGAGGATGAAAAGTTTATTTATTTAAAGGCGGAACAAATTTCAGGAACTACTATTAATTTTAAAGTCAACACTCATATGGGTACTGGTAATACAATTTTATCTTCCATCTTTAGCCCCGGAGAGACAACTATACTTAATGCTTCAGAAGAACCTGAAATTAATGATTTAATTGCTTTTTGTAACGAAATAGGTGCTGATGTTGATAGAATAGAACCACATAAGATTAGAGTAGTTGGAAAACACATTTTTAAAGGTGCTTCTTTTAAAGTTCAGAACGATATAAATGAAGCTATTACTTTTGCAGTAGGTGCTTTAGTGACTAATGGGAACGTTTCTATGAAAGGGGTTGATAAAAGCAGTATCACCTCATTTACAAATGTACTTACAAAGATTGGGGCAAATTTCGAATTCTCTGGAGAAGAAATGCGAGTGTGGCATGCAAACGAAAAATTAAAATCTATTGAAGTAAATACGGCGCCAGCACCAGGATTTATGACACATTGGAAATCCCTAATAACATTATTAGCAACAAGAGCGAATGGAATAAGTTTAGTTCACGATACTGTAAATACGAATAGATTCGAATTTACGAGAGATTTGAATAGAATGGGGGCAAAAGTTGAAATATTAAAACCCTCTGAAGTAGGTATGATTCCTGTTATCAGCGATGACTCTTATGATTTTAATAAAAGCGGTGAGCCTCACACTGTTGCCAGAATAACCGGTCCGACTAAACTTAGAGGTACAAAATCGCATATAATAGATTTACGGTCCGGTGCTGTATTGATTTTAGCCGCATTATCAGCCGAGGGAAAAAGCGAAATCGGTGGCTCTGAAAACGTTAGCAGGGGATTTGAAGATTTTTTTGACAAGCTTTCGAGCTTGGGGGCTCGATTTAATTATGTTGATTGATCTGCTTTATTTTTTTGTAACTTTTATTATAACTTTCATACTTTACCCGTTTTGGATAAATTTTGTATATAGATTTCAAATGGGGGAGGAAGTGCGTACTGACGGACCGGAAACCCATTTAAAAAAACGTGGTACTCCAACGATGGGTGGATTAGTGTTTTTAATAACCGTATCTATAATCACTTTTATTTTTAACCGCTCAAGAACTCAAACCCTATTTCCCCTTTTCGTGTCCGCATTAGCAGGACTTTTTGGTATTTTAGAGGATTTATCCAAGGTTTATAGAAAATCCGGATTACCTAACCTATTAGCTATATATACGGAAAAGATAAGTAGAAAATTAATATTGTTTTTAAAGTTTGCAAAATTAAAAGTTTGGTCGCCTTTTGTAAAATTAACAGAATTAGTAGGGAGTAAATATGACTCAGGTTTGAAAACCCATCAAAAATTTTTGATTCAAGGCTCTATTGCCGGTTTTGTGGCTTTATGGGCATACATAAAACTTGGATGGGACTATATATGGTTTCCTTTGGTAGGTGATATTCATATTGGAATATTGTATCCGGTTGTAATATTTTTCATATTTATGGCGATGCTTAATTTTGTGGCGTTTACGGATGGCTTGGATGGTTTGGCAGGAGGTTTATCTTTTATTGCTATTTGTGCATATTGGGTTATAGCTGTGTTTTTGAATTATAATTCATTGGCAACTTTCAGTGCTACGCTTTTGGGAGCGTTACTTCCTTTTCTCTATTTTAATATTTATCCTGCGAGAATATTCATGGGAAATGTGGGATCACATGTATTAGGTGCTGTATTGGTTGTTTTATCTATTGTTATGCACAGGGAAATTGCGATGTTTATAATATGCGGAGTTTTTCTATTAGACGGTCTGTCAAGCCCTTTGCAGCAGTTCTCGGTAAAACTTACCCAAAAAAGGCTTTTTTTAATGGCTCCATTTCACCATCATTTCGAATTATTAGGATGGCCGGAAACCAAAGTTACAATGAGATTTTGGCTGGCCGGGATCTTCTTTGCATTTTTAGGAGTATTTGTGGCATTACTTTAAATAACTTTTTAAGGAAATCAGTAAATGAGAAAGAAAATTAAAAACCTGCCTGTTTATACACCTGATAAAAAGTTGCTTGGTGCAATATTTGCCTTAGTAGTTTTCGGTATAATAATGGTTTACGATGCTACTTTAGTTTTTTCATACGGTACATTTGGAGAAGCATATAGATTTGCATATTTGCAGATTGCCTGGGCGGTATTAGGCACGCTTGGTTTTATTTATTTTTATAAGATTGATTATTCAAAATTAAGAAAGCCTGCATACATTCTTTTTTTATTTAGTTTGATATTGCTTATTATTTTGGCGTTAGTTGGAATTTTTCCGTGTTCAGAAAATACTATTTTTACTCCATGTTTAAATGGTGCAAACAGATGGTTCTATTTAAACCCCGATCCTTTTCCTAAAATACCCCTTATAGGTGTACTCGGTTTTCAACCGGCAGAACTCGCTAAATTTTCTCTGGTATTATATTTGTCTGTTCACTTGGACAAGTATTTGAAACATAATAAAAAGGAGTCTTTCTGGATATATTTTATTCCCACTATCTTGTTTTCATTTTTAATTTTGCTGCAACCTAATATGTCTACAGCTGCTATAGTATTTATTATCGGTTCTGCAATATATTTTTCGTCCGGAGCTGGTATTAAAAAACTTTTAATAATAATTCCTATCATTACCTTACTGGGGTTAACAGTGATGTTGTTATCGCCTTATAGACGCGAAAGATTGTTATCGTATATAAAGGTTTCTGGGAACAGTGAAGTTGAAGAAAGCTACCATTCAAAACAGATATCCATCGCTTTGGGTTCAGGAGGACTTCTGGGGGTGGGTTTAGGTCAGTCAAGGCAGAAATTTCAGTATCTTCCTGAAACTTCAGCTGATTCAATATTCGCAATTGTAGGAGAAGAAATGGGTTTTGTAGGTTCTCTACTTGTAATAGCGCTGTTTACTTTTTTGCTTTATAGAGGTTATGAAACTGCCAAAAATGCCAATGATAATTTAGGCAGGATGTTGGCTGTGGGAATTACTACATGGTTTGGAATTCAGTTTTTTGTTAATGTTGCGGCAATGGCAAGAATTATTCCATTGACAGGGGTTCCTATCCCTCTTATATCTTATGGAGGCTCCTCAATGTTATTTGGTATGATGGGGCTTGGAATACTGGCAAATGTTTCGAAAAGATCTTAAAGCTAAAACTCAATATTTAGGCTCTGTTAACCCTAAAACAAAGAGAATTGTAATTACGGGCGGGCATCACACTTCCGCAATACCGGTTATAAAAGAAATTTGGAGAAGAAATGCGAATGTAGAAATCTATTGGTTTGGTCATAAATATTCTATGAAAGGAGACAAAAACACAACTCTTGAGTTCAGACAAATTACAAGTTTAGGTATTAGTTTCTTTGCGTTACAGGCAGGAAAAGTTTATAAAACTTACAATATTTTTAGATTAGTGAAAGTCCCTTTAGGTTTTTTGCATGCTTTCATTTTATTGATGCAAATCAAACCGAACTTAATTTTATCTTTTGGCGGATATTTGGCAGTACCGGTTGTGATTGCAGGTTATATATTAAAAATACCTTCAATTACTCATGAACAGACAATGGTTACAGGATATGCGAACAAGGTCATTTCTAAATTTGCCCGAAGAATTATGCTGTCGTGGGTGGAATCGGAGAAGTATTATCCAAAAAATAAAACCGTTTTAACAGGTATACCTTTGCGAAAAGAAATATTTGTTTCCTCGAGTAATAATTTTGAAGTTAATAAGCAGCTTCCGACGGTTTACGTGACTGCGGGGAAAACCGGTTCGCATAAAATAAATTTATTAATTAAAGAGTCGCTGCCAAAACTGCTGGATATGGCGAATATTATTCATCAATGCGGCGATCATTCTTATTATAAAGATTTTGATATTTTATTAGAAGAGGCTAAGAAATATAAAAATAAATCTGGAAAGTATTTACCGGTAAAGTTCGTACTTGATGATGTGATCGGGGAGGTTTTCAGTTTAAGCAAACTAATTATTTCGCGCGCCGGCGCACATACTATAAGTGAAATTGTCGCACTGGAAAAACCGTCTCTGCTTATTCCCATACCTTGGGTATCACACAATGAGCAAGTGATTAATGCAGGATTGGTGAAAAGTGCAGGGCTGGGAGAAATCATCGAAGAAAAGCAACTTTCAGTAGAGTTATTTATTAGAAAAGTTGAACAAATGTTGCTTAAAATTGATAATTACAAAATTAAAGACAAAAGTTTTGGTGTAATTAGAGACGCGGAGATTAAAATAACAGATATTGTGTTTAAGTATCTTTAATACATTAATTGAAATGCCTTCAGAGAGAATAGTTTTAAATAGGTTCGTAAAAAATAAGAAAAAAAGCGGATTTAAGTTAAATATAGCGATAATCACTACTTACTTTAAAACAGCTGTATTCGGTTGTTTATTTGGTTTAGTCCTTGGTTTCAGTTTAAAAGAATTATTCTACTCATCCAGATTTGCAATTAAAAATGTAACTATTTATGGTGTGGAACGATTTGTGAATGAAACAGATCTTTATAAAATAGTAAGCTCAAATGTTAAAGGTAAGAACATTTTTACATTAGACAAGAATAAGCTAATTGACTTAACATTGAAGAACTTTCTTGGAATAAAAACACTTTCCATTGAAAAGCATTTACCCGCAACAATTCAAATAAATATAAAAGAACGAGTGCCGTTAGCAGTGATTTATACGGATATTTCTGCAAATAATTACTTGGTTGACGAAGACGGTTACATATTAGGTTTAGTGAGTGAAGAATATACGGAGCTACCGAGAATACAATACGATTCTGGGATAAAAATAGGTACTTTTATTAACAAGAGCATCGTACCCTTTTACAATACTTTGATGTCAATAATTAATGAAAGGGAGTTAAAGGTTAGCAGTATGAGTTTTTCATCAAGGAACACAAAGATATTTTTAAATAACGGGATAGAAATTTTAATTTCCCAGGATAAGGACCTGAAAAATTCAATAGAAACAGCAATTGATGTATTGGTCCATGAAACTTCTTCCGGAAAAACTGTAAAGGGAATTGATTTACGATATGATAAAGTAATAGTATCATATTAGTAGCTTTAGCCTCTGTACATC
>CAZEAL010000108.1:0-5253 GCA_964510265.1 uncultured Candidatus Saccharibacteria bacterium | reverse complement strand
AAACCACCAAATGTTTTAACATCTTCCTGTTCTTTAGGATCTGGCGGATCTCCTCCTAGAATAATGTCGACTCCGCGGCCGGCCATATTGGTTGATACTGTTACGGCTTTTTTTCTACCGGCTTGTGCAATTATCAATGCTTCCCTTTCATGGTTTTTAGCATTTAGAATCTCATGGGAAACTCCACGTCTTTTTAACAACTCGTGCAGCAACTGGCTTTTATCCACCGAAGTAGTTCCAACCAGTACCGGCTGCCCTTTTTGATTTCGTTCTACTATTTCATCGGCAACTGCTCTGAACTTCGCAGCTTCAGATTTATAAACTACATCATTAAAATCTTTTCTGGTTATAGGTTTGTTTGTCGGAATAACCACTACATCTAATTTATAAATTTTATAAAACTCTTCAGCTTCGGTAACGGCCGTACCGGTCATACCAGATAATTTTGAATACATTCTAAAATAATTTTGGTAGGAGATTTCCGCTAATGTACGCGATTCTTCCTGTATTTCCACACCTTCTTTAGCTTCAATAGCCTGATGCAACCCATTAGAATACCTGTTGGATGGAAGAAGCCTACCGGTAAACTGATCCACAATAACTACCTTTCCGTCTTTAACAACATAATCTTTATCTTTTTCATATAACGTATTTGCCACAAGAGCTTGTTCAATTAAGTGAACCATCTCAAAATCCTGTTCGTATAAGTTTGATATACCTAACATTTTCTCTACTTTCCTAATACCTAAATCCGTCAGTGTGGAAGTCCTGAATTTTTCGTCGACGTCATAATCTGTGTTTTTTATTAATGTTTTTACGATAGAAGAAGTTTGATGGTATCTTTCAGTAGCTTGGTAGGCGGATGTGGAAATAATCAGAGGAGTTCTTGCTACGTCAATTAAAATTGAATCCACTTCATCCACAATTGCATAATTGTGAACCCCGAATTGCCCGATTGGATTGGTTTGAACAATATCGGAAAGTTTATACGCCATGTTGTCGCGCAGATAATCAAAACCAAACTCATGGTTTGTCCCGTATACAATATCGCAAGAGTAAGCATCTTTTTTAGAACATTCTTTCAAATGAATAGTATATTCATCTTCAAACTCCGTTCCATTAAAAGCCGGGTCGAAAAAAAACGCCCTTCGATCCATAATCACACTGGCTGAAATCCCTAGCATATTATAAATAGGGCCCATCCAGCCTAAACCATGTCTAGATAGATAGTCGTTAGGAGTAACCAAATGAACGCCTTTCCCTGTTAATGAGTTTAAATATAAAGGTAAAGTTGCGGTTAAAGTTTTTCCTTCACCTGTTTTCTGTTCCGAAATCTTCCCTTCGTGCAGAACTATACCTGCCATCATCTGAACATCAAAGTGCCGTTTATTAAGTGTTCTTTTTGATGCTTCCCTTACTACTGCAAAAGCTTCAGGTAATACTTTATTTAAATACCCACTTTGTTCATTTTCCGGAATACTTCTTAGTTCGTCTTTCCATTTTCCGGTTTTATTTTTAATTTCTTCTGAGCTCAGTTTTTCAATTTCACTTTCAAAACTACTTATTTTCTCTACTACTAATCTTAGGTTGCCTAATTGTCTTTCATTGGAATCAAATAACCCTTTAAACATAACTAGCTGATTATATCATCTATAAATCTAATAAATTGTGGATCACTTTTTCTTATTTAAGATTATATTATATAGCTGCAATTTACATCGGTATGTTATATACTCTAATCAGTGGGGTATTACTTAAAACAAAAAACAATTGTAGATGTTGCCCATCAATTACGCATCTTAAATAAAAAGGTAGTATTCACACACGGAACTTTTGACTTATTTCACGCCGGACATTCATACTTTCTCAATCAGTCAAAAAAAGAAGGGGATATTTTAATAGTGGGGGTAGATTCTGACAAAAAAGTCAGCAAAGTCAAAGGCTTGTCAAAACCGATAATACCACAGCTACATAGAATTGAAATGCTACTGAACCATAAAGACGTGGACTTTGTATTTTTAATTGACAAAATCAGCTCCAACGAAGAAAAATATTATTTGGAAATGTACGAAAATCTTTTTCCTTACCTTATGACTTATGGAAGAAATTTTGAATATCAAAACCAGTTTTTAAAAAAGAGCTATCAAATAAAAGGTGTTAAGTATAAAAAAATAAACAAAGTTTTCAAAGAAGCAATTTCGGCTTCAAAAATCATCCAAAAAATAAAAGAGAGTTAAAAATTATAAAAACAATAGTAAAACTATAAGCAAAATTCTATAAATAGCAAATATATATAACCTGTTCCTTTTCACAAAGGAAAGTAAGAACTTAATTGCAATTAAACTAAATACAAAACTGGATACAAAACCTGTCAACATTTCCGGTAAAAATGACTGATTAAAAACCGACAAAGATGACACAATTTTAAAAACTGCCGCCATTAATACAATGGGCACTGAAAGCAAAAAGGAAAACCTGGCAGCTTCCTCCCTGCTCAAACCGGAAAACATTCCTGATGAAATTGTCGCCCCCGACCTTGAAATTCCCGGTAATAGTGCCAGCGATTGGAAAAACCCTATAAACAAGCTTTTAGAGACTGTTAATTTTTCACTTAATACACTGCCGCCGTTTTTTGAATAATACTTTTCCGCAAGCAGCAGCAAAAAGGTCCCTACTGCCAAGAAAGTAATTGTCCCGGTTATATCTCTAAATGTATTCTCTATTAAATCACCAAGTAAAAATCCGATGATTCCGGCCGGAATTGTTCCAATTAAAATATATACTCCTAATTTACCCTCTGAAGAATATTTTTTAAGTTGCAGCTTAGAAGAATTACAGTCATATACGAGCGCTTTGATTATTCTTTTCAGATCATTAAAAAAATAAATTAATAGTGCAAGTGCAGTGGCAAGATGGAGAGTTGTATCAAATACTAATGGGTGTTTTTCCCACCCGAATAACGACGGAAAAATAATTAAATGCGCCGATGAAGAAACGGGAAGAAATTCCGTTATTCCCTGTACGGCACCTAAAACGAGTGCCTGAAAAATACTCATCCTAGTATGCTCTGCCGTAAATTATTACGTTGTCAGAATTTGTAGTACCGGCAACAATGACCGATTTAACATCGGTCAAATACATCTCAATGGTATCAATAAAAACATTAACTTCATCCTGGTGTTCGTCGGTATAAATTCTATTAAATACGACTAATCCGCCGGGTCTTACCAAATTTTTTACAGCAGTTATAAAATTACCCGACTTGCCCAAATCCGGATATCTGCTGCCGACATATATATCAACAACAACAGCATTAAACACGTTAGGGTTATAGTTGTATTTTTCCGGTTCAACTATAAATCTGCATGCGTCTTCTATAATAATTTTATGGTTCGGAATACTGTCCAGATCAAAATACTTCCTGGCTATCTCAACCATTACCGGATCAATTTCTACACTGACCATATGTAGCCGGTCAAAAGCTCTGGAAATCAGATGCTGCATTGTTCCGCCACCCAGACCCAAAATTAAAATATTACTTAAATTTGGCTCGTTCGCTTTTAAAACCTCTACCACTCTTCCCCAAACCCTTTGTTGAGCGGAGGGTGAATCCCAATTTAGTGACTGGGTGATTTTATCTACAATTATTCTCCGCGTCTTTCCCGCTTCAATTATCTGTATATGACCATTATAAGGTGATTCTGTTTCGTATATTACTTTTGGTAAACTCAAATTTTGTATTACCGACATTATTTACAATATACAACCTCAAATAATTTTAATCTACTTCTTTTTAGGCTTTATATCCTTAAAATCTAAATATTTATGCAGCACATCGGGAATTTTTACACTTCCGTCTTCCTGTTGATATGTCTCTAAAATAGTAGCCAAAAGCCTGGGAGTTGCCACTACTGTGTTATTTAAAGTGTACACATATTTCAATGATCCATCAGAGGATTTATATCTCATGTTTAGTCTTCGTGACTGAAAATCCAGAAAATAGGAATCCGAATGAGTTTCTCTATATGCCTGCTGTGCTGGAAACCATGTTTCCACATCATATTTCTTCCTTTGCCCGGCTCCCATATCTCCGCTACACATCAATACAATTTGATATGAAAGACCTAAGTTCTGCAAAATTTCTTCTGCATAACTAAGCATTTTTTCGTGCCATTCCCTTGAAAATTCTTCTCCTTCCGGCAGCAGAACTACCTGCTCTAATTTTGTGAACTGATGAATCCTAAAAATACCTTTGGTATCCTTGCCATAGCTGCCCACTTCACGCCTAAAACACGGGCTCAAACCCATCATTTTTATAGGAAGGTCTTTTTCCCTTAATACTTCACCGGCATAATACGAAGTTAAAGACACTTCCGCTGTTCCAATTAATGCCAAACCGTCTTGAGTAATATAATGGTCTTCCTCTCCCCACGGAAAATACCCCGTCCCCACAAAATAATCCGGTTTAACTAGCCACGGAACTGTATAAAAGTCAAATCCCTGCGTTTTCATGTAATCCAAAGCATATTTTAAAACTGCCATTTCCAGTTCCGCGCCCTCGTTCTTCAGGAAATAGCCTCTAAATCCTGCAATTTTTACACCCCGGTCAACATCTAATATACCCAATGCTTCACCTAGCTCAACATGGTCTTTGATTTTAAATTCAAATACTTTTGGAGTGCCAACTTTTCTTAATACAACATTGTCATTTTCACCCTCACCATATGGTACCTCTTTAGCGGGCGGATTTGGAACTTTTAAAAGCAAAATATCCAGCAAGTCTTTAAATTTTTTTAATTCGGTTTCCATATCACTTAATTCGCTCTTCACTTTGGTGGCTTTTTCTATTAACTTTTGTTTTTCATCTTTTTCTTTAATACCCGAAATTTTTTTTGAGAGCTCGTTTTTTAAATTTCTATGGAGTTCGGTTTTTTTTAAAACTTGAAGATATTTGGCATCTAGCTCCAACAACTCATCCAGGTTTAAAGTATTCTGTAACTGTTTATCATATATCGCTTTTTTTATTATTTCTTTATTTCCTCTGATGTATTTTAAATCTAACATTTTCCTGCCAATCCTTAATTTATCTTAGCATCTTAAAACAAAATAACCCGGCTCTCTCGCCAGGGTCATTATCTTTAACTAATGACGGTGCCACCTAATGCATCGCTCATTTACAGCTGTAACGGGCATCCCCGGTTCGGAATACTTTTCCCTGAAATGCAGAGAGGTTCACCCAAACGGCTGAAAGGG
>CAZEAL010000107.1:0-2909 GCA_964510265.1 uncultured Candidatus Saccharibacteria bacterium | reverse complement strand
TCGGCCTAACTTATTGGATTGCATTTACGCTGTTTTGTACTTTGTCAGAAACTCTAAAGGGGTACTTGATATATATAAAGAAATTTTTACTTCGAGCGGGTTATGGAAACTTTCAAATTTATATTTATTTTTTAAATCTTTGGCGTATTCACATTTAATCAAACTTTTTAAACCTTCTCATATACATTGCCACTTTTTATCTGATCCATCTACTATAATTTTAATTGTATCGCGAATTCTAAACGTCCCTTTTAGTGTTTCCGGCCACGCAAAAGACGTATTTTTAACCAGTACTCTAATTAAAGAAAAAGCGAGGTACTCTAAGTTTATTACGATTTGCAACTCCTATGCATTAAAAAAAGCTTCGGAACAAGTAGATCCGGCCGATAGAGATAAAATTAAATTACTATTTCACGGCATTGATATAAATATTTTTTCGGATCCGCCAAGGATGCAGAAACCTAATAAACCTGTGATTTTCTTAGGCGGCACTAGATTGGTTGAAAAAAAGGGAATAAATTATTTAATTGAAGCTTCAGAACTACTTAAATCCAGAGGTGTTATGCATCAAATTGATCTGGTGGGACCGGGGCCACAGTACGACCAACTTAAGAATCTGATTAAAGAAAAAGGACTTGAGAATTACATTTATATTCATGGGGAGGGAAAAGGTACGCCATTCGATGAAGTAAAAGAATATTATAAAATAGCCGATATATTTGTTCTACCAAGCATAGAAACCGGCGAAGGTGACGTTGACGGAGTTCCTACCGTAATTATAGAAGCAGCAATAGCCAAATTACCGATAATTTCTACAAATGCGGGAGGAATTTCTGACCTGATTAGTGAAAAAACCGGTCTGATAGTACCTCAGCGTGATGAACACTCTCTGGCTACGGCGATTGAAAAACTAATATTTGACCTGGAGCTTAGAAAAGAGCTTGGGAATGCTGCATATGAGCAGGCGTCCAAAATGTTTGATATAAATGTTAATGTAAGAAAATTACAGGAGGGATTTTTGTCATGAAAATAGCCGTGTTTACGAAGGCTACCACATTTCATGAGGGATACGGTGGGTTAGAAACACAAAATAAGGCTCTTTGTGAAAAATTAGCGGAGAGAGGTCATAAAGTTACAATATTTTCCCCTCAAAAAGAACTGAATTCTGTATCAAAAAGTTTAAACGGAGTTGAGTATGTTTTTGTACCCTGTAAGTATAAAATGGGCATGATTTTGGGATTTGGAGGCCGCCTGGATAAAAATAACTGGCTGAATAAATCTTACGAGGTATTTCAGAAGTATCATGAAAAGGACAAATATGATTTGGTATTGGGACAAAGTTCCGCCGCATTAGGAATAATATTTAAAAAGCATGACCTGAATATAAGAGTAGTATCTATAGCTCACGGTAGTATTATCGGGGAACTTAAAACTTACTATAAAGAAGTTTATAACATTTCGGATTATTTAAAAACTGTTTCGAACACCGCCTTTGCAATTAAAAACTTTTTTACCAGACAGCGCGAATATGTTTTAGGAAGCGATAAAATTATTGCTGTTTCTAATGCCGTGAAAAACGCATTAATCGATGAGACTTTTTCACCTGTTGAAAAAGTTGTGGTAATTCACAACGGAATTAATCCCCCTGAAGTTGAATATAAGAATACAAATAATATGAGGGAGTCTTTAAATTTAATTTATGTAGGGAAAATGATTAAGTCAAAAGGTGTTTTTAATATGATAGATATAATTTCCGACCAGCGTTTTGCCAATGTAAAACTTATAATGGTCGGGGATGGGAGGGATTTTAAACAGCTTGAAAGCTATTCTAATTCGAAAAAACTAACTGAAAAAATTGTATACTACGGAAATATTCCATCTGAAAAAGTAATACCTTTAATGCAAAGAAGCGATATATTTGTCATGCCGACACTCAGGTTTGAAGGGTTTCCTATGACTTTGGTAGAAGCAATGTTTGCCGGTCTTCCCGTAGTGGCAAACAATATGGGAGGTATTTCGGACGCAGTTGTTAACGGTGAAACTGGGTTTCTGGCAGATCCTGCTAATTTAAACGATTTTAAGGAAAAATTGCTAAAATTAGTCAGTAATAAAGAATTGGTGCGTGAAATGGGTTTAAAAGCCCTGGAGAGGGCCAAAAATGAGTTTACAACGGATACCATGATTAATAAGTATGAGTTGGTTTTTGATGAGGTATTAAAGAAATAATATTTTATGAGGATTTTGCGAATAATATATGAATGGCCTCCGCCCTGGCAGGGGTTAGCTCCCCATCCATATGAACTCACGATTGCGCAGTCAAATATGGGTCATAATGTTGACGTTTTTTGCGGATGGTGGCCTAAGTCAGGTCCGATAGAAGAGTATCCTAATGTTAAAATACACCCGTTTATCAGAGAACCTCTTCCGGCAACAGTATCATTTACCACTTCTTTATTGATGCTTGTTTACTTTTTAATGTGGCCTTTTAAAAACAAAGTTGATATTATTCACTGCCATGGTCATTTTGCTATTTGGATATATTTATACAGGCTTATATTACAAAAATTTTCAAAAGATTCTGATGATTTAAAAATTCCTTTGGTGGTTCATTTTCATAATACAGTGGCAGGAAGGTGGAAGGCAGCGGAAGAGAAAGAAATTAAATTGAAGTGGTACACAAAGTATATTCAATGGCCGATTGAAAAAATGGCGAACAAATGGGCTGTCAAAACTGCGGATGCGATGATTTTTGTGAGCGAGGAGAATAAAAAAGAAGCTATTGAATATTATAAGGCTGATGCAAATAAATGCTTTGTTGTAGAAACCGGTGTAAATGTAAACACGTTTAAACCTACAACTTTGGAAGAAAGAGATAAATCCAGAGTTGAATTGGGATTTGATTCCTACGA
>CAZEAL010000106.1:0-20445 GCA_964510265.1 uncultured Candidatus Saccharibacteria bacterium | reverse complement strand
ATAAATAAATGAGATCGGGTAAATCTAACAAAAAATCTATTCAAAGCGACTTACTTTATAAATCAAGAGTTGTCACACGTATGATTAACACAGTAATGTTGCATGGAAACAAATCACTGGCGGAGAAGATTGTATATAGTGCTTTAAGCAAGCTTGCAGAAGACAGAAAAGACGCTCTGACGGCATTTGAGCAAGCTGTGAAAAATGTGATGCCGGTTCAGGAAGTAAGATCAAGAAGAATTGGAGGTGCCACATACCAGGTTCCCGTACCTCTAAAGCACGACAGGTCAGAAGCTCTTGCTGTTAGGTGGATAGTTCAAACTGCCAGGTCACGAAAAGGAAAATCAATGGTGGAAAAATTGTTTGAAGAATTAAGAAATGCCCATTCAAATACTGGCAGCGCAATCAAGAAAAAGGACGATACTCATAAAATGGCTGATGCAAATAGAGCATTTGCTCATTTTGGAAGATTTTAATTAGGTGTTTTTATGTCTGAAAAATCCCCTGTTATCTCGTACCCAATAGATAAAATCAGAAATATAGGTATTATTGCCCATATTGATGCGGGTAAAACTACTACAACCGAAAGAATTCTTTATTACACCGGAAAAACCCACAAAATCGGAGAAGTACATGAAGGAGCTACACAAATGGATTGGATGGCTCAGGAAAGAGAAAGAGGAATAACTATTACTTCCGCAGCTACAACTTGTTATTGGAAAGACTATAGAATAAACATTATTGATACTCCGGGGCACGTTGATTTCACAGCCGAAGTAGAAAGGTCCTTAAGAGTATTGGACGGCGGGGTAGTGGTATTTGACGGATCCCAAGGAGTCGAACCACAAAGTGAAACAGTCTGGAGACAAGCAGAAAAATATAAAGTACCTTTAATCGCTTTTGTGAATAAACTCGATAAAATCGGAGGGGATTTTTATATGTCTCTTGAATCTATTCAGGAAAGGCTATCTCCCAATGCTTATGCTGTCCAATTGCCTATAGGTATAGAAAATGAATTTAATGCTGTTATAGACCTGATTGAAAGAAAGGTATATACGTTTGAAGGAAAACTTGGATCAGAAATAAAAGAAGTAGAAATTCTCGAGGAAATGAAAGAAAAGGTTGAGCAGTACAGAATTAAATTAGTTGAAAAGGTTGCAGAATCCGACGAAAAATTGATAGAAAAATATCTGTCCGGAGGACAGCTCTCGGTAGAAGAAATAAAAAAAGGTATTCGACTTCTGACTTTAGAAACTAAATTATATCCGGTTTTTTGCGGGGCCTCGCTAGGAAATATTGGAGTACAAAAAGTTTTAGACGGAGTTGTGGATTACTTGCCAAGCCCGGCCGATGTAGCCGATGAAACTGGTTTCATACCAAATAGCGACGAAAAAATTGTATTGAAAGCCGATGAAAATGAACCTTTTACGGCTTTATCTTTTAAAATTCAAACCGATCCATATGTTGGAAGGTTATCATATTTCAGAGTTTATTCAGGAAAAGTCAGCTCCGGCTCATATATTTTAAATTCTACAAAAAACAAAAAAGAAAGAATCGGGAGAATATTATTGATGCACGCTAATCATAGAGAAGAAGTCAAAGAAGTTAAAGCCGGTGAAATTGCTGCTGCTGTTGGATTGGAAGCCGGCACTGGAGACACTTTATGTATGGAAGACAATCCCATTATTTTGGAAACAATCCATTTTGCCGAACCGGTCATCGGTCTTGTAGTGGAGCCAAAAACAAAGGCTGATAGAGACAGATTGAGCGAGTCTTTGAAAAAATTTATTGAAGAGGATCCAACTTTAAAAATAAAAACGGATGCGGAAACGGCCCAAACTATTTTGTACGGTATGGGTGAACTCCATTTGGAAATAATAGTAGACAGGATGAAAAGAGAATTTGGAGTTGAAGTTATAACGGGAAAACCTCAGGTGGCCTATAGAGAAACTATAAAAAATTCCGTCGATCAGGAAGGAAAATATATAAGACAAACAGGAGGTCGTGGTCAGTATGGTCACGTGTTTATAAAAGTTGAACCTTTAGAGAGAGGAAAAGGTGTTGAATTCGTTAATAAAATAGTCGGAGGTGCCATTCCACGTGAATACATTCCTGCCATCGAAAAAGGAATTAAAGAGTCATGCGAATCAGGTGTCCTTGCCGGTTATCCGGTTGTTGACGTAAAGATTACATTATTTGACGGTTCTTTCCACGAAGTTGATTCGTCTGAAATCGCTTTTAAAATGGCAGCCAGTGAAGCATTTAAGAGCGCACAAAGAAACGCTCAGGCTTACTTGCTGGAGCCAATTATGGATATTGAAGTAGTTACGCCTGAAGAGTTTATGGGAGATATAATAGGTGATTTGTCTGGTAAGAGAGGCCGGATCGAAGGTACCGAAACACGGGGGACCGCCAGAGTTATAATTGCAAAAGTGCCCCTTGCAGAAATGTTTGGGTATGCCACCGAATTGAGGGGGATGTCGCAAGGGCGCGCCAGTTTTACTATGGAGCCCAGTCATTACGAGGAAGTGCCCTCGAATGTAACCGAACTAATAATTAAAGGTTCTACCAAGTAAAATTACAAACTATAGGTTGCGATATTAAGATACCCTTGCTTTTACTTTCAATTTCTGGTTTACTTCATACCTGTAATTTGCTATAAATATCTTCACAAATAGGTCTTTATATATTAATATACAAAGGCCAAATAGAAGAAAAGTATAAAGTTGTAAATTGTTTGCATACTTTAAATATGCTTTAAGGTATCCAAATAGTTCGAAAGGACTAAAATGGCAGAATTTATTAGGACCAAAGAGCACGTAAATGTTGGAACCATCGGACACGTTGATCATGGTAAAACAACACTTACTGCAGCGATTACGAAGGTTTTAGCCGGAAAAGGCAAAGCCGAGTACAGAGCTTATGAATCAATTGATAAAGCTCCCGAAGAAAGAGAAAGAGGAATTACAATTAATATTACTCACGTCGAGTACGAAACTGACAAGAGGCACTATGCACATATAGATGCTCCGGGTCATGCTGACTATATCAAGAACATGATTACTGGTGCAGCTCAAATGGATGGTGCGATTTTAGTTGTTTCCGCTCCTGACGGACCGATGCCTCAAACTAGAGAGCATATTTTATTGGCAAAACAGGTAAACGTACCTGCGATGGTCGTTTTCATGAATAAGTGCGATATGGTTCAGGATAAGGAAATTCTTGACCTTGTGGAACTTGAAATTAGAGAATTGTTAACAAAGTATGGTTTTGACGGAGAAAAAGTCCCGGTTATAAAAGGATCAGCTACCAAAGCTTTGGAAGGCGACGCTGAATCTGTTAAAGCTATTGAGGAATTAATGGACGCGGTAGACAATTATATTCCCTCTCCGGTCAGAGATTTAGACAAACCGTTTTTAATGCCTGTTGAAGATGTTTTCTCAATTAGTGGTAGAGGAACAGTAGCAACCGGAAGAGTTGAAAGAGGAATTGTGAAATTAAGTGAGGAAGTAGAAATTGTAGGTATTAAAGATACAGTAAAAACTGTTGTAACCGGTATTGAAATGTTTAAAAAGTCAATGCAGCAAACTCAAGCTGGAGACAATGTAGGTATTTTGTTAAGAGGTGTAGAAAGAGAAGGTATAGAAAGAGGTCAGGTATTGGCTAAACCCGGTACCGTAAAACCCCACACGGAATTTGAGGCGCAGGTATATGTACTATCTAAAGAAGAGGGTGGAAGGCACAAACAGTTCTTTAGCGGTTACAGACCCCAATTCTATTTGAGAACAACAGATGTTACAGGTGAAATTAATTTGCCTGAAGGGGTAGAAATGGTTATGCCCGGCGACGATGTTAAGATTAAAGTTAAATTAATAACCCCGGTTGCTTTGGAGGAAGGTCTCAGATTTGCTATTAGAGAAGGCGGACATACGGTTGGTGCCGGAGTAATCACCAAGATAAGCGCCTAAGTTGGATTGAACTTTGGATGCCCTCAGTAATATGAGGGCATCTTGATTATTTATTATGGCTAAGCAGCAGAGCAAAGAATCGAAAATTAGGATAAAACTCAAGTCATACGATAGTAGGATTATGGATTTGAGTTGTACAAAGATTGTTGATACAGCCATTAGGACCGGGGCTAAAGTAGTAGGTCCGGTACCTTTACCTACTAAGATAGAGAGATTCACCGTTATTAGAGGACCTCATATAGACAAGAGGTCTAGGGAACAGTTTGAACTTAGAACTCATAAGAGAGTTCTTGATATATTAAACCCCACGGGGTCGACAATTGAGAGTTTATCTCATTTGAGTTTACCCGCAGGTGTGGATATATCTATTAAGATGTGACGGCTACGCCGTCCGTCATGACTGACTAAAGAGCTTGGATTTTTGGCGTTTTATTGATAAAATGCGCAAGATGCATAAAAGCAAGACTTAAAAAAGAGAAAAGGGCACTTTACTATAGACGTTAAGGCGCCCCGGCGCCTTTTTTTATTGATTTAAGCATAGAATTTTTATGAGGATTTATGGAACAACTAATAAGAGGAACAAAGCTGAATATGTCCCAGATTTTTCTCGAAAGCGGAGATGTTATTCCTGTAACTCTTATTAAAACTAAAACTGATTTATCCGACGATTTGCTAAACAAAGCGGTAGTTTTGACCGGCAAATCTAAAGGAAAAGGATTTACCGGAGTAATGAAGAGGTGGAATTTTGCAGGTGTAGGAGAAGCTACCAGAGGCCAGTCAAATAAGCAGAGATCCGGAGGATCAATCGGAGGTCAGACTCCCGGGAGAGTGTTGAAAGGTAAAAAAATGGCCGGCAGACTTGGAAATAAGAAAGTAACAATAAAAGGTTTGAAAATAGTAGAAGTTTCCACAGATAAAAAGGAATTAAAAGTTTCCGGGCCTGTTCCGGGGGCCAGAAATTCCGAAATTATCTTAAAGGTACTATGAAATCACAAGTTTTTGATTACAAAGGAGTAAAAGTGGAAGATATAACATTGAACGATGACATTTTCGGTGTCAAACCGAAGGCAGATTTAATTGCTAATTATGTAAGAGTTTATTTATCAAATAACAGGCAGGGGACATCTTCTACCAAAACAAGAGCGGAAGTTTCCGGAGGCGGAAAAAAACCATGGAAACAGAAAGGAACCGGAAGAGCTAGAGTTGGATCTACAAGAAATCCGCTCTGGCGACATGGCGGTATTTCTCATGGTCCTAAACCCAAAGATTGGGGTTTGATGATGCCGAAAAAAATGAAGAAATTGGCAACTGTTATGGCACTTTCCTCCAAAGCTTTATCCGATAATTTAAAAATACTTTCAGAAATAAACTTAAAAAATAGTAAAACAAAAGAGGTAAAAAGCATACTTGATTCATTGAAACTGAGTGGAAGAACCCTGATTGTAACCGACATGAAAGATGATTCGTTACTGAGAAGTGTTGCTAATTTGAAAAATGTTGATCTAAGTTTTGTCGGAACCCTCAACGCTTTTGAAATATTGAAGTCAAAAAATCTTATTGTGCTTAAAAGCGCGGTAAAAAGTTTGGAGAATAAATACCATGCAGTTAAATAATGTTTTGTTAAAACCTGTAATTACGGAAAAAAGCGTTATTTTAGGTGATACATACAATAGATACGTTTTTAAGGTTGGTATCGATGTCACAAAAGGTCAAATTGAAGATGAAGTTGAAAGATCGTTTAAAGTTGACGTATTAAATGTAAAAACTATATTAATGCCGGGTAAAAAAAGAAGAATCCCCGGAACCTTTAAATTTAGAAAAACTAAGGGATGGAAGAAAGCGATAGTGAAAATAAAGGATGGTCAGAAAATTGATATAGTTTCTAAGGAAAGCAAGTAAATATGATTAAAACATATAAACCAACAAGCGCCGGAATTAGAACCAGAAAAACTCTAGTAAGAGATCTCTCTTTTAATAAACCTGAAAAATCTTTAATTAGAAATTTAAATGGAGCGGCCGGTAGAAATAATGGAAGGATTTCCAGCAGGCATAAAGAACGTGGTTCCAAAAAACATTACAGAATTATTGATTTTAAAAGAGATAAGTTTAATATACCAGCGATAATAGCATCAATTGAATACGATCCTAATAGAGGACCGAATATTGCTTTACTTAATTATGTTGACGGAGAAAAAAGATACATTCTCGCACCGGAAGATCTTAAAGTAGGAATGAAAGTAGTTTCGGGTGAAAAAGTAGAGGCCGATGTAGGTAATTCCTTACCTATAGGAAATATTCCTCTCGGGGTATCCGTTCACAATATAGAGATCAATCCCGGTAGAGGAGGGCAATTAGTAAGAGGAGCCGGAAGCTACGCGCAGATAATGGCTAAGGAGGGCAACTATGTGAATATTAAACTACCAAGCGGTGAGATTAAAAAAGTTGTGGTATCATGCTATGCTACTGTGGGAGTATTAAGTAATTCAGACCTAAGAAATGTGCGATTGGGAAAGGCAGGAAGGAACCGACATTTGGGAAATAGACCTCATGTAAGGGGTGTGGCAATGGCGAATCCATCAGACCACCCTCATGGCGGTTCATATAAAGATTCCGGTATAGGTATGCCTTCGCCGAAATCTCCATGGGGATGGAAAACCAGAGGGGTCAGAACCAGAAAAAGAGCCCATACTAACAAATTTATTGTTAAAAGGAGGAAACAATGAGATCTCTTAAAAAAGGAATTTATGTGGATGCCAAGTTAATGGAAAAAGTAGAAAAGATGAAAACTACCAAAGAAAATAAACCCATTAAAACGTGGGCAAGGAGATCTACTATCACACCAGAAATGGTTGGTATGACTTTTGAAGTGCACAATGGAAAACTACATTTACCAGTATTTGTTACAGAATCTATGGTAGGACACAAATTGGGGGAATTTTCTCCAACAAGGAAATTTAGAGGACATTCCTCAAAGAAAGGCACTTCAGAAGCGTAAGTATTAAGCATGAAATGAAATAATTTATGGATAAAGCATTAGTTTATTCAAAATTTAATAACGCAAGGATTTCACCTAAAAAGGCTGCACTGGTTTTGGATTTGGTGAGAGGAAAAGATGCAAAAGAAGCTAAAATTGCTCTTTCATTTGATAGGACAAAAGCCGGAATGCTGTTGTTAAAAACATTGATATCGGCAATAGCCAATGCGAAAAACAATTTGAATATTAACATTGATGACCTGTTCATATCACATCTGCAGGTAAATGAAGCGAGGAAAATAAAAACAGGAATGTTCGCGGCAAGGGGTAGATTTAGGCCATTATTGAAAAGAAGAAGTCATATTATTTTAGGGTTGTCTAAGAAGGAGGACTCCAAAGGGGGTAAGTAAAATGGGTCAGAAAGTAAATCCTTACGGATATAGATTGGGAATTTCTAAAGACTGGATGTCCAGATGGTATGCCGACAAAAAGCATTATGGCGAGTTAGTACTTGAAGATTTGAAAATAAGGAAGTATTTGGAAAAAAAGTTTGAAATGGCTGGAGTTAAATCGATTGATATAGAAAGATCCGTGAATGAAATCAACATTATTGTTAAGGTAGCAAAACCCGGAGTAGTTATCGGAAAAGGCGGATCTGGTGTGGAAGACGCGGAAAAAGAACTTAAAAAAATTACAAAAGCGAAAATAAGACTGACAGCAGAAGAAGTGAAAAACCCCGAAATGGAAGCGCAACTGGTTGCGGATTACATATCCAGGCAACTAAAGAGAAGACTTCCCTATAGAAGGGTAGTAATGGCTGCGATTTCCTCGGCTAGAGATAAAGGTGCTAAAGGAATTAAAATAAAGCTCGCCGGGCTTTTGAGTGGGGGCAACTCTATTTCGAGGTCTGAAAAATATTTAGACGGATCTATACCCTCTCAAACTTTGAGAGCAGATGTTGATTATGCGCAGGTTCACTGTCAAATGCTTTATGGAACGATTGGAATAAAAGTTTGGATTTACAAAGGAGAAGCGGTGCTATGAAGGGGCCGCTGAATTTTTTATGTTGATACCTAAAAAAGTGAAGTTTAGAAAACAACAAAGGGGAACAAGCAGAGGATTAGCCGTTAGAGGTTCATATATTGCGTTTGGTGATTATGCCCTTAAGTCTGAAGACAGAGGGGTTTTGACCTCCAGGCAGATAGAAGCAGCCAGAAAGGCAATCAGCCATGAAACTAAAAGGGGAGGAAAACTTTGGATAAGAGTTTTCCCTGATAAAGCCATATCTAAAAAGCCAAACGAAACTAGAATGGGGAGCGGAAAATCTCCCACTGATCATTATGCGGCAGTTATTAAACCGGGGAAAATTATTTTTGAACTAGGAGGGGTAACAGAAGAAACAGCCAGAAGTGCTTTTCATAAAGCTTCTGCAAAGTTTCCCTTGAAAATGAGATTTATTTCTAAGGAGTAAAACATTTCGCTAGAACGAAGTAATTTCTTACAAAATTATATGAGCTTGCTCGCCGCTGAAGCGGCTGCGCTTCCTCATATATTTTTCGCGCAAAAGCGCTCAAAATATGAAAGTTGCAGATTTAAGAAATAAAAATGAACAGGAACTGAAAGAGCTAATTCAAAAAACCAGAAAAGAACTGGAAGAGTTGGTGACGAATATTATTAAGGGCAAAGAAAAGAATGTTAAAAAAGTCAGGCCACTAAGAAAAGAAGTTGCCAGAATAAAGACTGTGATCGGAGAAAAAGTATTTTTAAGAGAAGGGAAAAATGATAATGCCTAAAAGAATGTTTACAGGAAAAGTTGTTTCCGAAAAAATGAAAAAAACAGTTGTAGTCTCTGTTGAAATACCAAAAAGACATCCTAAATATGGTAAAAGTATTAAGAACACTAAGAGATTTAAAGCCAGAAATGAAAAAAGTGCTAAATTGGGAGATGTAGTCTTGATTATGGAATCCAGACCTTATGCAAAAGAAGTTACTTGGGAAGTCATAGAAGTAAATCCTGCTAAGAAAGAAAAATAATATGTTGCAAAGAGGATCGGTTTTAGTACCAGCAGACAACTCGGGAGCCAAAGTGTTAAAACTTATTGGAATTCCCGGGTCTAATAGAAAATCAGCAAGATTGGGAGATATTATAACTGTATCAGTATATGGTGCCTCGTCAACCGGTTACGTTAAAGATCATTCGATTGCAAAAGCGGTTATTGTACGCACTAAAAAAGAAGTCAGAAGAAACGATGGAAGTTATATAAGATTTTCGGATAATGCAGCTGTAGTAATTGATAAAGATAAAAACATGATTGGTACAAGGATATTTGGTCCCATCGCGAGGGAAATAAGAGACAAAGGATTCCTGAAAATAGTTTCTTTGGCCAAGGAGGTATGGTAAATCGTTTAACTCAAAATGAAAATACATAAAGGAGATAAAGTAAAAGTTATAACAGGTAAAGATAAAGGGAAAGAAGGTAAAGTTCTCGCCGTTTATCAGTTAAAAAACAAAGTACTCGTAGAAGGAGTTAATAAAGTGAAAAAGCATGTTAAACCGGGAACCGTTTCCAAAGAAGGGGGAATTGTGGTAATTGAAAAGCCAATAGATGTATCAAATGTAATGTATATAGATAGTAATTCAGGTAACCCTGTAAGGGTTGGATATAAAATAGTAGAAGGCCAAAAATACCGAATTAACAAGAAATCCGGAGAGATTATAGGAAAGGCTAAGTAGCATTTCTAATGACTAAGAAAGCTTGTTAGCCGAATAGATATATGGAAAATAGATTATATAAAGCATATAAAGAAAAAAAAGTGCACGACCTGAAAAAGCAGCTTGGGTTGGAAAATATTATGCAAGTGCCGAGGATAAAGAAAATCAATATTAATGCCGGAATTGGAAGTTTTAAGGATAATCGGGAAGCTTCAGAATCGTTCGTTCATGAATTGGCAGAACTTACGGGTCAAAAACCTTATTTTAGGAAAGCGAGACTTTCGGAAGCCGGATTTAAGATTAAAAAAGGTGATATAGTTGGATACGCTATAACATTGAGAGGTTCAAAAATGTGGGCTTTTCTTGACAAACTGATCAATATTGTTCTGCCGAGGGTAAGGGATTTCAGAGGGTTAAACAGGGATTCTTTTGATGAGAACGGAAACTACTCGCTAGGAATTAGAGAACATGTTATATTTCCCGAAGTTAATCCTAACGCGACAAAAGGAATTAGAAGTTTACAAGTTACAATAGTGATGAATTCCTATAATAAAGAATGGAATACAGCATTGTTAGAAAATATGGGATTTCCATTTAAAAAGGTGTAAAAATGGCTAGAAAATCATTTATTGCAAGGCATAAAAAAATTAAAAAGTTTAAAGTCATGGAATATAATAGGTGTTCCGTTTGCGGTAACCCTCGCGGATATATGCGAAAGTTTAAAGTTTGTAGGAAATGTTTTAGAGAACTTGCTCATAAGGGATTTCTGCCCGGTGTAAAAAAGGCAAGCTGGTAAATATATGTTAAATGATAGATTAGCAAATATGCTAAGTACAATTAAAAATGCTTATGCTATAAGCAAACCTTCGGTTGAAATGGCTCATTCCAAACAAATGGAAGAAGTGGCAAAAGTACTTGAAAAAGCGGGGTTTTTGAAAAATGTTAAAGTATTTAAGGAAAGCGGGGTATCGTTTAAAAAACTTCACTTGGATTTGACGTATGATAACGGAATGGCAAAAATTTCAAATATAGTACGAGTTTCAAAGCCGGGAAGAAGAGTTTACAAAAACTACAGTGATTTAAAACCTGTAGTCGGTGGATTTGGTATTTCCGTTGTTTCCACCTCCAGAGGTATAATGTCCGATTCTGACGCCAAAAAGAGAAAGCTCGGAGGAGAGGTTATTTGTACAGCCTGGTAAAACTTATGTCTAGAATAGGTAGAAAGAAAATTATAATACCTCAGGGAGTTACAGTTTCGGTCAATGACCAAAATGTTGAGGTAAAAGGATTAAAAGGGATTTTATCAATTAAAGTCAGAACTGAAATAAAAGTAATATTAGAGGGTGACAACGTTACATCAAGTATTATAAAGGAAACTAAAGAATCGAATGCCTTATGGGGTACAACGAACGCAATAATTATGAATGCCATAAAAGGTGTGAGTGAGGGATTTGAGAAAAGACTCGAACTGGTTGGTGTCGGATATAGAGCAAAAATGGATGGCAATAATCTGTCACTGTCTTTGGGTTTTTCACATCCGATAATTTTTGAACCGATGGAGGGGATAAAATTTGATGTTCCGGACCAACAAAATATAATAGTTACCGGAATTGATAAACAAAGAGTGGGTTTGCTGGCATCAAAGATAAGAAAAATGAGAAAACCCGAACCATATAAAGGTAAAGGAATAAAATATTTAGGTGAGATTATAAGAAGAAAAGCAGGTAAATCGGGAAAGGCTTAATATGTATAAAGTAATGGTAAGAAAAAATAGAAGAGCTAAGAGAAAGCTTAAGATAAGAAGTAAAATATCAGGTACTTTAAACAAACCCAGATTGTCTGTGTTTAGATCATTGAGATATACTTATGCACAATTAATCGACGATGTAAAAGGTAAAACTTTAATTGATGTGTCAGAATCAGTTAAAAAATACCATGACGGGAAAAGCAAATCCCAGGCAGCTTATGAACTTGGGAAGCTTTTAGCGGAAAAAGCTCTTAAAAAGGGCATTGAAAATGCTGTATTTGACAGAAATGGATATAGGTTTCATGGAAGAATAAAAAGGTTGGCTGACGGTGCCAGGGAAGGTGGATTAAATATATGATAGAGTCGAGAGAATTTGAAGAGAAAGTAATTCAAATTAAAAGGGTATCTAAAAAAACCAGCGGAGGTAATACTATTGGCTTTAGTGCTCTCGTTGTAGTTGGAGATAAGAAAGGAAGGGTAGGAGTAGGATTAGGAAAGGCAAAAGATGTGAGTTCTTCTGTACAGAAAGCCGTTTCACAAGCTAAAAGAAATTTGGTAAATGTTAAACTGAAGAATACTTCAATTGCTCACGAAGTTCACTCAACTTATGGTGCGGCGGAAGTTTTTTTAAAACCGGCTCCTAAAGGATCCGGAATTATAGCCGGAGGTGCAGTTAGGGTTGTATTGGAATTAGTCGGTGTTAAGGATGTTTCGGCAAAAATGCTTGGGTCAAATAACAGATCCAGTAATTTAAAATGCGCTTTGGAGGCATTAAAAAAATTAAAGTCATAATTTATTAAGGATTATTAAAAATGAATCTAAATGGATTAAGGAAAATTAGCGGAAATAAAAAACCGGCAAAAAGAATAGGTCGTGGCAGGGGTAGTGGAAAAGGTATGCATACAGTAGGGAGAGGAAATAAAGGTCAAAAATCAAGGCAAGGATTCAATTTGCCCAGAGGATTTGAAGGAGGTCAAGTACCCCTATATAAGAGACTCCCAACTATGGGTGGATTTAGAAATCCTTCATCGAAAGATATAATTGCTGTGAATATTTCAAGATTAAATGTATTCAAATCTGGAAGTGAAATAACTCCCCAAAATTTATTGGAAAGAGGAATTATTAAAAGACTTCCTAAGCGAGGTGTAAAACTCTTGGGAGATGGGAAGTTAACAAAAAAATTGACACTAAAAGGATTTTTGGTTTCAAACTCTGCCAGTGAAAAAATTCAAAAAGCTGGTGCAGAACTAATAAATGCTTAAATTTTTAAAAATCCCCGAAATTCGCAAGCGAATTTTTTTAACTTTTTGTATTATTTTTGTTTTTAGACTTCTTGCTCATATTCCAGTTCCCGGAGTTGACTCAAGCGCACTTAAAAGTTATTTACAGGGGAGCACCCTTTTTGGCTTATTTGACCTTTTTAGCGGCGGCGGTTTTCAGAACTTTTCTATAGTTACCATGGGATTAAACCCTTATATCAATGCCTCGATTATAATTCAGCTATTTACAATGATGGTACCTAGTCTTGAAGAATTATCTAAAGAAGGAGAGTCAGGAAGAGAAAAAATAAATATGTATACCAGACTTTTAACAGTTCCTATAGCATTGTTACAGTCATATGGAGTGTACTTTTTGTTGTCTAAACAAGGTGTTATAAATACACTCAACCCGATACAGTTAATTGTTCTGGTCCTGACGCTTTCAGCAGGTACAATGCTCTTAATGTGGATTGGCGAGTTGGTTACGGAATATGGAGTTGGAAACGGAATTTCGTTATTAATCTTTGTGGGTATTATAAGTAGACTTCCTTTAACCTCAGCTCAATTTATTTCCACTTTAAATACTGACAATTTTCCAAATCTATTATTCTTCTTAGCTATATCATTATTAATAATTATAGGAGTTGTAGTTGTGAATGAAGGGACAAGAAACATTCCACTGGAATACGGCAGGTCGGGTCAAAAATCTCAAAAAGTAACAAATTATTTGCCGATTAAAATTAATCAGGCTGGAGTTATACCCATAATATTTGCTGTATCGGTTGTTTTAATACCATCACTGATAAGTACTCCCTTACAGTCATCTTCTAATAATGTTTTAAGTAATATTGGTAATTTTCTTACGAATAATTTCAGTCCTAATGCTATTTTGTATAACATTTTGTATTTTGTGCTGGTTGTCGGATTTACTTATTTTTACACTACTGTTCAGTTCAATCCAGAAAAAATCTCAGACGATATTAAGAAACGGGGAGGGTTTGTACCTGGGATAAGACCGGGTAAAAACACTACCGACTATTTAAAAACCGTAATTACAAGAATAACTCTGGCTGGTGCCTTATTTTTAGGGGCAATCGCAATATTACCGTATTTGGTTAATCAGTTTACTGGTGTTTCGGCATTTTCTGTTGGGGGAACAGGTTTATTAATTGTGGTGTCTGTTATTTTGGAAACTATTAGACAATTAGAATCGATGATTGTGACAAAGAATTATAATAAATTTCTGGAATAATCTCGGAGTATAATCATTAAATGCTCGATAAATTAAAAGATTTAAATAAATTGAGAAAAGCGCAATCGGAAATTAAGAAACAGCTGGAGCAGATATATGTTTCTTCAGAAAAAAATGATATGTCTGTATTAATAAGGGGCGACAAGAAGATTGAGAAATTAGTAGTAGACGGAGAAGAAAACAAAGAACTTAAAGATTTTTTAAATGAATCTTTTAAAGAAATTGATAAAAAGGTAGAAAAGCAAATGAGAGGGCAGTTAGGTGATTTAGGAATTCCGGGCCTTTGATTTTTTACCGGTTAATTAATTTTTAACAAGATTTTATGAAACTTTTAATGGTAGGTCCGCAAGGCTCAGGAAAAGGAACAATCGGGGAGATGCTTAGCGAACTCCTGGGTGTTCCATTAATATCAGTCGGAGAAACTCTCAGAGATTTACCAACAGACCATCCAAAATATAATGAAGTTCACGATACAATTAGCATGGGTAATTTAGCCCCGGTTGAAATTGTTAGTGGTTTGCTTAAGGAAAGGGTTTCTAAAACTGATTGTGTAAACGGTTTTATATTTGACGGGTGGGCAAGAAGGCTTAAAGATCTGGAA
The DNA here is from genome assembly GCA_964510265.1 of uncultured Candidatus Saccharibacteria bacterium. Classification (GTDB taxonomy): domain Bacteria; phylum Patescibacteriota; class WWE3; order UBA101185; family UBA10185; genus 2-02-FULL-38-14. The sequence continues at coordinate 5,931 of CAZEAL010000106.1, read as the reverse complement.
TATTTTGATCCAAATTTTGACAAAGTTGTTTTCTTAAATATATCTCCGGAAACTTCGGTCAAAAGACTTTCTTCGAGACGTACTTGTGAGAATTGCGGCAGAATATACAATATTGAAACAGTTCGGCCGAGAACCGAAGGAATATGCAATGTTTGCGGCGGCAGGTTGTTGCGAAGAAAAGACGATGAGCCTGAAGCAATAATAAAACGACTGGAAATATTTAATGAAGAAACTACGCCTGTAATTGATTTCTTTCGCAAGAAAGGAGTGCTTTTAGAAATAAACGCCGAAACGGCTCCAAAAGAAGTTTTTGAAAACGTACTAAGAGCTTTAAAAATAATTTGATTTCAATAAAAACCGCGGAACAATTGGATAAAATGAAAGAAGGAGGAAAAATATCCTCCTGTGCAGTGAAGGAAGTTCTAGATTATTTGAAACCCGGAGTTAAAACAATAGAATTGGACAGGATTGCGGAAAAATTCATATTAAGCCAGGGAGGTAAACCGTCTTTTAAAACAGTACATGGCTACAGTTACACCACCTGTATCAACATAAACGAAGGTATAGTTCATGGATTGCCGAATAACTATAAAGTTAAAAGTGGAGATATAGTTAGTATTGATTTGGGTGTTTATTATAAAGGATTTCACACTGACATTTCATATACACTTGAGGTAGAAACACAAAAGGAAAAAGATTTTCTAGATACAGGTAAAAAAGCCTTAAAAGAGGCAATTTCAAAATGCGTGGAAGGTTTCGCTTTAGGTGATATAGGATACGCGATACAAAATATTGTAGAAAGTCAAAAATATACAGTTTCTAGGGAACTGGTTGGGCATGGAATTGGAAAAGAACTTCACGAGTCGCCTTATGTTCCGGGGTATGGAAAACGGGGCCACGGCCCTAAATTAAAGGAAGGAATGGTATTTGCGATTGAAGTGATATACCAAAAAGGTAAGCCGGATTTGGCTCTCGATAAAGACGGCTGGACCTTGATAACAAAAGACCGCAGCTTATCAGCTCTTTTTGAGCATACTGTAATAGTAGGCAAAAACAGTCCTTTAGTTATAACTGATTCACTTTTTACCTAAATTTAAATATAATTTAAGTGATGTATAATAGTCTGCCTATTGAGAAGTACATGTTCATTCATAATTTTCTGCCACACCCTGATCATAGATCACGGGCTCGTTTGTTATCGCATAAAGCTCTGCTGGTATATAATGTTTTACTGATCTTGTTTTTCGCCTTTACTCATTACGTCCCTAAAATATATCCGGGAATTCTGGGATACGCTTCAGATATTAAAATAAGTGAGTTGTTAAATTTAACTAATAAAAAGCGGGCTACGGCCGGCCTGTCTGAATTGAATATTAATAATGAACTTTCAAGAGCTGCTTATAAGAAGGCGCAGGACATGTTTGCTAAGGATTACTGGGCTCACGTTTCGCCCGACGGTAAAGAACCTTGGGATTTTATTTTAACCGAAAAATACGATTATTCTTACGCCGGAGAAAACCTTGCCAAAAATTTTAATACATCGAGGGAAGTGGTGGAAGCGTGGTTTAGTTCCCCTTCCCACAAAGATAATTTATTAAGCAAGAATTATGACGAAATCGGATTTGCGGTTGTAAACGGTACTTTGGATGGGTATAAAACAACTTTGGTAGTACAGATGTTCGGAAGACCCAGAACCCCTTCATATCTGGCCAAGGTTAATGAGGGATCTATAAATGAAAAAATATTGGAAAGCGCGAAAGAAGAATCTGTAGTGGAAAATTCCGCAGAACTACCTAAATCTCTGGAAACTGAATCCAACGGAAATCTATTTACATTATCGTATGTATCATTTCCTTCTGTTATTGATGTTTCGGCGGCACAAAAAGTTGTAGGACTGACCTTCGGAGGATTTATAACCGGATTGTTTGCTCTTGATGTCTGGTATTCTAAAAAGAAAGCAATCCCGAAATTTACTGGTCATACTTTAGCGCATCTTTCTATTTTAGCTATTACAGTTATTGGTATTTGGTTAGCATTGTCGCCGGGAAAGATTTTATAGGAATTTAAGCATGATTAGAGAAGAAAATCATTTAAAGCATTATTTGATATTAATACTTGGAATCTTGATCTTTGTGTTTTTGATCTACTATTTTAAACACTATAATAACGTTCAGGTAATTTTGGCGGGGGGTTTATCAGCATTTTATTGCCTTTGGGGTATAATACACCATGCAGTAGAAGGAAGGCTTTCAAGGCTTGTTTTTCTAGAGTACATTCTTGTTGGACTTCTTGTGTTTTTACTCTTATTTACTGCCCTAAGCATATAAATTATTTCGCTAAAGCGAAGTAATATTTTGCAAAACTATGAAAGTCGTAATTGTAATACCTACTTATAATGAAGCCTTAAATATTGGCAGATTAATTGATTCATTAGCTGAAGTTTTTAAAAGAAAACCCGAAATAAATTTTCATATTCTTATAGTAGATGCTAATTCTCCTGACGGTACTGCAGATATAGTAAAGAAAAAGATTAACGATTACAGTTTTGTTCATATTTATGTAGAGGAGAAAAAAGCAGGATTGGGGGCTGCGTATATAGCCGCTTTTAAATACGCTCTTCAAAATCTATCTCCGGATGTCTTAGTAGAAATGGATGCTGATTTTCAGCACAATCCGGAAGATTTGATGAAGCTTGTAGAAGAAATACAAAACGGAAAAGATTATATTGTTGGGTCCAGATTTACTGAGGGAGGAAGCATTCCCAAAGATTGGGCTTTGTACAGGAAACTATTAAGTTATGGAGGTAACTTATTTACAAAAGTTGTTCTTGGTATTTATGAAGTAAACGATTTTACATCCGGATTTAAAGCTTCGCGGGTTAAGGATTTTGTAGATAAAATAGATTTGAATTCAGTTCAATCGGAAGGATTTGCCTATAAAATAGATCTTTTATTCAAAATGTATAAATTGGGGGCGAAGATTAAAGAAGTGCCTATTACTTTCGGTTTGCGCGACCGAGGAGATTCCAAAATGGAGAGGAATAATTTCATTGATTCTTTGAGGGTGGTTCTGTCGATCAGATTTAATGAGAATTCCAATTTTTTTAAATTTGTAGCTGTAGGATTCATAGGATTGTTTGTTGACAGCGGTTTATTTAATATTTTAAGGCTTACTCCTTTGGGCTCCAGTTTGGCAACTCCGATATCCGGATCTATAGCTTTGATGACTACATATATATTGAATAATTATTGGTCTTTTTCTGATAGAAAAATAGAAAGTCCTAATAAGAAGTTAATTGGATTTATGATTTATGTGATTTCATCTATTATACCAATATTAGTGCGATCCAAGTTAGTTTTTATAGTTACATCCACGTTCGGAGATACGTTCCTTGTTTCTAATACAGCGTTTTTCATAGGGATAGTTTTTGGGTTAGTGTGGAATTTCTTGGTTTATAGTAAAATTATTTGGAGAAAAAGGTGAATATGATCGAGTACTCAATTATAATTCCGGCATATAACGAAGCCGATAAAATAACAACATCGCTTACACAAGTAATATCTTATATGAGAACTTTTTCCAACTCTTTTGAGGTTATTGTAGTGGATGACGGCAGTAAAGATAATACAGCAGAAATTGTTGAGAAATATCTTGAAAGCAACTCATTTCCGGAGATAAAATTGATAAAGAATCCTCATAAAGGGAAAGGTCCTTCAGTTTGGACTGGAGTTATGAACGCTGAAGGAGAATATATTTATACGGCTGATGCTGACTTATCTACTCCTATGACGGAACTTAAAAAATTGAGTATATGGATAAAAGATCACAATTTTGACATAGTAATCGCATCGCGTGAAGGTGCTGGCGCTCAAAGAATAGATGAACCTTTTTACAGACATTTGATGGGAAGAGTCTTTAATTATGTTGTTCAGATTTTTGCACTTCCGGGAATTAAGGATTCACAGTGCGGTTTTAAATTATTTAAAAAAGAAACTGCAAAGAGAATCTTTAAGAAACTGAAAATATACGGAGAAGTAGCTAAACCAACAGATAAAGCATTTCTGGGTGCCTGGGATGTAGAAGTTTTGTATCTGGCAAGAAAGTTAGGATACAAAATTAAAGAAATTCCTGTTACATGGGTCTATGTCAAAACTACCCGGCTTAATCCATTCAAAGATTCTTTAAAGATGTTATTCGACGTAATGAAAGTTAGAATTAATTATTTAAAAGGAGTTTATAAGTAAACCGAAAATTACGGTTTGCTTTACGATATAAGGAGCGATTAATAATATGAATTTATGTGTTATAGGGACAGGTTATGTCGGCCTTGTAGGGGCCGCTATTTTTGCTGAGAGAGGGAATAAAGTTGTGGGTGTAGATATTAATCAGGAGAAAATAGAAAAAATAAGAAGGGGGGAAATGCCAATTTTCGAAACCGGTTTATCAGAAATAGTGCTAAAGAATATAAAGGACAATAAATTAAGTTTTACTACTTCCATTAAGGAAGGTATAAAAGATGCGGAGGTAGTTATGATTTGTGTAGGCACACCTCAAGAAGACACAGGAGCGGCGGATTTATCTGCAGTATGGGCTGTTGCTGGAGAAATCGGGAAAAACCTTAACGGCTATAAAGTTGTTGTAACTAAAAGTACAGTTCCTGTAGGTACAAATGAAAGAATAGCTAAGATTGTGAGAGAAAACGCACCCGATAGAGCGGAATTTGATGTTGCATCAAATCCGGAATTTTTGAGGGAAGGCCAGGCAGTTGAAGATATGAGGAATTCGGACAGGACGGTAGTAGGAACAAGCTCTCCTAGGGCTATGGAAGTGTTAAAAAAACTATATAGCGACCAAATTTCACCTATCATAGAATGTGATCTGAGATCGGCAGAAATGATTAAATATGCATCAAATGCGTTTTTGGCCACTAAAATATCTTTTATAAATGAAATAGGCCAATTGTGTGAAAGAGCAGGTGCTGATGTCAGTATTGTTGCTAAAGGAATGGGTATGGACAAAAGAATAGGATATAAATTTCTTAATTCTTCAATAGGCTACGGCGGAAGCTGTTTTCCGAAAGACGTTGCAGCATTGTATAAAACTTCCTCAGATGAAGCTTATGATTTTAAATTGTTAAGGTCAGTAATGGAAGTAAACGATTTACAGAAAAATTATTTTTTTAAGAAGATAACGAGTATGTTCGGTGATAATTTGTCCGGATTTACTTATGGAATCCTTGGTCTGGCCTTTAAAAATGATACAGACGATATCCGGGAATCTGTAGCCCTTAAAATAGTTAAAATGATCAGAGGAAACGGAGGAAGGTTAAAGGTATATGATCCGGCTGCCATGGAAAATACAATGAGAGCTCTAGGAAGTGACGATATCATTTATACAAAAGACATGTATGATGCTGTAAAGGATGTAGATGCGGTTTGCATATTAACCGAATGGAGTGAGTTTAAAAATCTGGATTTAGACAAGACCAAATCCTTAATGAAAAAACCCGTTATATTTGACGGTAGGAACCTGCTGAATCAGAAGGAGGTAGAAGGAGCCGGTTTTATATACTTTGCTATCGGAAAAAGGACTAACGGGTATACCGAAGAAGCGGATATAATAAGAACAGCGGTATTACAAAATGGAGGAAACAAACACAAATAAAAAAAGAATACTGTATTTCATCCCCACATTTCCTGTATTGACAGAAACTTTTATCGCGCGTGAAGTTACTAAGCTTATTGAAATAGATGAAGTTGATATTAGAATTCTGGCACTTTGTAAAGGTAGCGGTTCTATACAGAATTTTGTTTTGAACAAAACAACTTTCAGTCGGCCTAACTTATTGGATTGCATTTACGCTGTTTTGTACTTTGTCAGAAACTCTAAAGGGGTACTTGATATATATAAAGAAATTTTTACTTCGAGCGG
>CAZEAL010000105.1:0-6611 GCA_964510265.1 uncultured Candidatus Saccharibacteria bacterium | reverse complement strand
CTCCAATGTAGATGTCTTTTTGCTGAAAAATTTCAGGTATTTTTCTAAAGGCGGGAAAGATGCTTTTGCGAATAGCTTGTCGGAAACCGAAATGTTCACTTTTTTTGATATGGCCGTTGTGGAATATGTTAAATCGGAGTTTAACACTTATGATTTAGTACACTGCAACGACTGGCATACAGGATTAGTTACACATTTGCTGCACGACGAGCTTGGTTTAGAAAGACCCGCCACATTATTTACTATCCATAATCTTTTGTACCAAGGTAAGGGTGGTGTCGATTTAATTAAAGATGTCGGTATTTATCCAGGTGAGCACAGACTTATAGATTGGGACGTTTCCGACGGGGACCTCAACTTGATTTTGCAGGGTATCACCTCGAGTGATTATATAAATACAGTTTCTCCTACCTATGCGCGTGAGATTGTCACACAAGAGTTTGGCAAGGAATTAAGTGAAGTGATAAAAAACAGAGAAGGTAGATTGACCGGAATTTTAAACGGTATAGACTATTCTCAATTTCCCAGAAATTATGATGCCGGAAACCATGCTCATGCTAAAAAAGGTTATAAAGAAAATGTTCAAAAAGAATTAAAACTCGAGAAATCCGGCAAACCTGTGTTTGCTTTTATATCCAGGCTTGACGTGAATCAAAAAGGTTTGGATCTATTAATAAAGATAGTACCTGAAATAGTAAAAAACGGGGGTCAGTTCGTTTTGCTTGGGACTGGAGATAAAGCTTGGGAGGAAAAATTTGCGGAGTTAAATGAAAAAGAAGATTTGAGAGGAAATGTTTCCGTAAATGTTAAGTTTGACGTTGCTCTGGCAAATCAGATATATGCAGCCAGCGATTTTTTATTGGTGCCATCCAAATATGAACCTTGCGGGCTAATTCAGATGATTGGTATGTGGTACGGTTCACTGCCAATCGTTCATGATGTTGGCGGTTTAAAGGATTCTATAACTGATGGTGTAAACGGTTTTTCATTTGATTCTTATTCTTCCGGCAGATTTTTGTCGGCTGTGCTAAGAGCGTTTAAAGTATACGGAACACACCTAATGGATACAATGGTAGTAAACGCTATGAAATCCGATTTCAGCTGGGATAAAAGTGCTTTGGAATATAAAATATTATATGAAAAAGTTGTAAAATTACACGAGGAGAGTTTTACGTAAAGCATTAATATTAAGTCTGGTTTGGAGGATATTAAAAGAAAGTATAAATAAAAAACATGCCCACATTTCTTTTTGATGAATTAACTGGAATTCCGACAATACTAGCTACCAACAGAGCTAAAAGGGCCGATCAAACCGGTGCTACAGGAACGGTCATAAGTACATCGCAGACGCCGGTGAATGTTGATAGATTTGCCAAAGGGAATGAGTCCCTGACTCCTCCTACCGTTTATCAAGATGCGGAAGACTGGAATGTACGTGTATTCAGAAATAAATACCCATTAGTAGAAGACCATGAAATAATAGTGCACTCGCCCTATCAGGATAAAGACCTTGAAGATCTGCCGCAGGAGCAGAATGTGCGTATTATGAGAGCGTTTTTGAATAGGGTTACGTACTATAATTCCCAGGACAAAGAAGTGATGATCTTTAATAACAGGGGAGGAAAAGCTGGAGCTTCCATACTGCACCCTCACTCACAAATAGTGGCATTAAAAGGTTTCCCGGGAATTTTAGAAATGGAAAAGACCGAAGCCATGAAATATTACAATGAGAATAATTCCTGTTACTGGTGCGATAAAATAAAGGTTGAACTTGCTTTGAAAAAAAGAATAGTTCACGAAACTCCACATTTTGTTTTATTGGTTCCGGTTGCTTGCAGATGGAGTTATGAGATGCTATTAATACCAAAAGAGCACAAGCCCAACTTCGGATATGTAAATGACATGGAGATTAACGACTTCACACAAATTTTAAAAGCGGCATTGTGGTCATATAACGCTATGTTCAATAAACCCGATAGAAACTTTTGGATTCATACAATGAGGTATGAGCCTTACCATTGGCATGTAGGGTTTATTCCCCATATCAAGGTTTTCGGAGGTTTAGAACTTGGAGCGGGAATATGGGTTAGCGACAAAGCTACACCGGAGGATGCCGCCGAGCAGCTGGGCGAAAATGTGAAAACTTGCTACAGGGAATTTATAGGTTAATAAACCTTTTGTATTATCAATAATTTCATAATCAATTGTTAAAAACTTTTAATAATAGTGGACGAAATTTAATTTACCGACAAAAAAGCCCTCAATATGAGGGCCCTCTTGTTTAATATAGAATTTTAATTAGAACTCACGGATTGACTTACTTCAATTCTACCTTTGCACCTGCATCTTCAAGCTTTTTCTTTGCAGCCTGAGCGGCGTCTTTTTTAGCGCCTTCGAGTACTGCCTTAGGTGTGGATTCTACCAAACCTTTAGCTTCAACCAGACCTAAACTTTGATTCAACTCTCTGACTACTTTGATAACCCCTATTTTGTTTGCGCCTGCGTCGGTTAAGACAACATCAAATTCTGTTTTTTCTTCCTCTGGTTCCGCCGGTTGCCCGCCGTTTCCGCCCATCGGCATTGATCCCATCATAACCGGAGCAGCAGATACGCCGAATTTTTCCTCCAATGCTTTTACTAGGTCGTTCAATTCCAGAACTGTCATTTTTTCTACTATATCCATTACTTTTTTGGAATTTTCGCTTAATTTATCTGACATTACTAAACACCTCCTTTAACCTTGTTTCTTTTTGGCAAGAGCGGACAAAGCATATACTAGTTTGCGTTGTGATCCGCCTAAAACATTTACAAATCCCGATAACGGAGATTTTAATCCCCATACAACTTGAGAAATCAATTGGTCTTTTGAAGGCAGTTTGCTTATTTCTATTACTTTTTCAGAATTAAAATATTCTTTTTCTATGAAAGCCCCTTTTATTACAGGGAGTTCGACTTTTTTTATAAATTCAGCTAAAGCTTTAAGAGGCGAGACCGCATCTTTGTATGAAAATAACGCCAACGTGGGACCTTTCAATTGGTCTTTTACTTTTTCTACCTCGAATTTTTCTTCTTTGAGAGCGATGTTTAGCAGAGTGTTTTTTGCCACTGTTAATTCCACGCCTTCTTCAAGCATTTTAGCCCTTAACTCGTTTGCTTTGTTAGAGTCTAAACCCTTGTAATCGGTGAATACAATTGATTTAGCCTTGGATACTTTTTCTTTTATTTCTTTAACCGTTTGTGTATTTTTAGCGTTTGGCATATGTTTTTTTATCTTTTGACCCCTTTTTCCAAATATTCGGATTCTTCAAGTAAAAAAAAACTCACCAAAGGTGAGTCTAATCATTTGATATGCACTTTTTAACATGCGACAACTTAAAATTAGTGCTTAGAATCGCTGTGTGCTTTCAATATTGATTAACCTCGGCAAGATTTTTAATTCTTTTAAAGTGGCTTTGTACGCCTCAGTAAAAAGAACCTTGCTGTCTTTGGTACAGTGGATATTGTATATGATAAAGCAAAAAAGTCAATATTTTATCGGGGTAACAATTTGTTTCTATAGTAATACTAAATGTTTCCTGGTCTGAATAGCTCAGGGACTTCCGGTACTTGGTCCAAATCTGACGGTGGACCCCTCATTGTACACAGTTCTTATTTGTTGAGCGGTCATTTCATACGGATAAACCCTGAAATCATCTATTTTTCCGTCAAAATTTGCAGCCGTGCCACCCATAAATATAGAACCTGACTCAGCAGCAGCTGCACCGCTGCCGTCGGTGCTTGATCCAGCATTTCTACCATTTACCCAAATAGTTATTTCGTCATCGTCATCATTGGTCCAGGAAAGAGCTATATGATTCCATGTTCCGGTTGTTATTGCGTCAATAATATCTAAAGTGGCATCAGTAGTGGCTAAATCCAAGCCACATTCTATATGCAGGTTTGTGCCAGAAGGGGAATCAGTTCTGCAATATGTGCCTGTTGCTTTTTGAAATATACGTCCGACATTTGTTTCTCCTGCAGAGTCAGCATTTATCCACGTGGAGATTGTAAAACCGTTAGCCAAACCTGTGTTTAAATCCAGTTCCTGCCTGCAGCATTCGACTGTTGCAAAATCATCATTTCCGTCAAAGTCTAAACTGTTGTTAAATTTTCCGGTCGTGCCGTTATTCCAGGCTTCTGTAGAAATGCCGGAGTTGCATACCCCTAATGCTGTGTTGTCGCCGGAAGTGCCAATTGAAATTAACCCGTCTAAATTAAGAAAGGAACTATTGTTATTGATTTCGGGTACTGAACTATGTATGGTTTTTCCGGAGCAGTCATCAAATTTATACCAAGCTGTAGGCGTGCCGCCGTTGTGGTCTCTTGCAATTTGTGCGGGAGTGCGAACATAGTTGTATATTCTGACATCGTCAATTACCCCGTTTGTATCTCCGTTACCGTCTCCGTCTTCGCCGAACCTGACAGCCGCAGTGCCGTTTGCAAGTGAACCGCTTGCCGTTGTATCAGTCCCGAGAAGCACACTGTTGATGTATAAATTCAAAATATTTGTGCTGATATTTACGGTAAAAGCCAAATGATACCATTTGTTGGTTTCCAGATAACCAAAGGTAGAATCTGATTCAGCATATAAATAGGCGGATGCTCCGGTATTAATTATATAAGCATATACTCTATTTAAATCTGTCATGCCTAAAATCCACTCATCTTGTCCTGTTTTGTTTTTGGAGATAATTTTTTTAGATGTACTCAGGGCTGCCGGTTTAAACCAAGCTTCAACTGTCAATTGATTTGTAGTTGTAATGGAAAATGCATCCTGGTCGGAAATTTCTACAACATCGTCGGTGCCGTCAAAAGAGAGTGCTCCTCCCTGTTTACCTATTACCCTCGCTGTGTTATTTGCAAAAGCAGTACTATTGTATCCGTTTCCGCTGGTATCGTATACGGTTGTGCCGGTGTTTTCATCAAATTTCCATTCACCCACAGGGGAGGGGTCATTAGATCCGCCGCAATTTCCCCCGGTGTCTCCGGGAGGGCAGTATTCCCTTTGCGAGGATGATGAAGCATTTCCGCTGGAGTCAGTAGAAGTGGTACCCCAAACAGCTGACTTGCCCTGATTAAATTCTGCTATTACCTGTTCACTTGTTAACGCGGTACGAAATATTTTAACTTCGTCAATATCCCCGAAAAACTCATCCCCGTCGTCGGATTCATCTTCATCGCCGATCGATAAATTGTCTGTGGTTGCTAATGTTGCGGAAACACTAAGATTTCCGTCATCGTCGACTAAGATGCCATCAACATATAGATACATGTTGTCTTCGGTAACATTGCGTACGCAGATCAAATTGTGCCATGTACTATCGTAATAATCTTTAATGCTTGTTGCAGAATCTTCAGGGAAGGAAGTCGTATCGTCATCGATTCCGCATTCTATTTGCCCTGATGTATTAAAATGAATTCTGTAGCCGATGTTGTTTATTGGGACGTGTTTATTAATTAGTACCTCGTTAGCGGAAGGGTTAGTAGCCGAATCTGATTTAATCCACATACTAATACTAAAGTTATCTGTAGCCGTATAATCAAAATCTGTATCGTCTGCCAGCGAAGCCCATCTGGTTCCGTCACCGTCGAAAGCTTTGCCGAATTTTCCGGCATTTGTAAAACCACCGGTTGTAGTAGAATAAGCTAGGTTTTTACCATTATTTGATGAATCGCAAAAGTCATTTGTACCTCCGGTGCAGGTATTCAGCGCCCCTTCGTCAAATTTCCAATAACCGGTTGCTGAACCCGTGAAAGAGCCGGGAACCGGATTACCGGCGTTCATATCCTCGATAATTTGGCTGGCGCTTCGGGCGTAATTATATATCCGGGTGTCGTCGAGTCTGTAATTACCAAAACGGTTAGTAGCCCCGTTACTGTATCCACCTACTCTTGTTGAACCTGTAGGAGCTGTTGCATTTGTACCGGTGAATCTGCCCACGGATTTGCCGTCAATAAATCCTTCAGGCACACCTATCGGATCTACAGTCATTGCTATATGATGCCAACCAGTTCCGATAGTTCTATTAGTATCAATCCATCTAATACCCTCAAAGAGCATTAAAAAATCGTTTCCTTCGTTTTCATACAATGAACTGCCTACTCCTATTCCAAAACCGTTGTTTGGTGATGGTTCGTTGCCTAATTTAACAAAAGCGCCACCTTCGGAAGTGTCATACAAATAAACCCAGGTAGCAATTGTAACTGAAGCATTCGTAAGGTTTAAAACTGAAGCGACTGAAGCATTATCATCAGATCCGTCAAAGTCCAGGGCGTTTCCATACTTGCCTGCAACCCAATCGTTTGGAGCCATAGTGCCGTTCAATGTGGCAGTATTACCGTTACCAGAAGAGTCTAAAATACTTGCTATTCCGGAGCCCTCATCCATTTTCCAATAAGCTACCGGCGGAGGGCCAAAGTTGTATAAGGCTTGGACTTCTTTTGGTGAAAGTGCCCGATTATAAACGCGGACGTCATCAATATGGCCGTCAAAGTAATTAGCGGGGGTTCCGCCGGTGTCTTCTGCACCTACAGAAAATTCTCCGGCGTCGTCGCCTATGGATGAGGGGATA
>CAZEAL010000104.1:0-3220 GCA_964510265.1 uncultured Candidatus Saccharibacteria bacterium | reverse complement strand
GTGAACATTTCGGTTTCCGACAAGCTATTCGCAAAAGCATCTTTCCCGCCTTTAGAAAAATACCTGAAATTTTTCAGCAAAAAGACATCTACATTGGAGCGCGGAAGTTTGGTTTTAAAGACTTCGACTACGTTATTCTCCCCCCCAAACGGTACATTTAAATCAAGACTTTTATAAACAGAAAGCCCTTCCAATTTCGTATTATCAAAAAACGGAACCACCACATCAGCGTTTACACCCACTTTTTCCAATGCTTTCGGCAAAGATCCTATCACATCTCCCAGACCGCCAAGTTTAACAATTGGAGCAACCTCCGATGCGGCAATCAATACTTTGAGCATGCTATAAGGGTATCAAAAAATACTTTCTATGACTATGTGTTTGTTGACGATTAGAGGAAAAACCTTTATTCTGCTAAGCATAAAAAAAAGGAGTCTTTATGCAACATTTAAAGGAACGCGAATATTACGACAGAACCGGCGTAAGATTCATTAAACCGTTTTTCGATAGCCACAGCGCAAGGGAATCTTGCTACGGAGTTTACATAAAAAATAATAAAGTTCTTATGGTTCAATCCGTACGGTCGGAGAAATGGGAATTTCCAGGCGGCGGAAAGGAAATAAAAGAAGACAACATGCACTGCCTAAAAAGGGAATTTTACGAGGAAACTGGTCATAAAATTTCCAGCCTCAGGCGTAAAGAACCCTTTTATATAAATGAAGCCAACTTCCTAAGTGATGATTTAGTAAAGTATTTCAAATCAAAACAATTCTATTACCTGATAAAGTCGTGTGAAAAGAAAGTTGATAAGCCAAGCGACACTGAGAACGAGATAAAAAATCTACAATGGTTAAATTTAACAAATATCCATCATTACCCACTAAAACCCATTTCCGTTGTAATTTTAAATAAGCTGGGCCACTGTTTTGTTTAAGCGTTCCAGATAGACAAAATAAGCGTCAATTTTCTCCTGTACATATATGGTTTCATTAAAATTGGGGTTGGCAAATTTTCTTATGTTTATCTTTTCGGGTGTTATCCAAAACAAGAATGTACTTAGCCACTCTAATAAATCCAACACCAGAAACACTTCTAACATATCTTTAAACCGACGTGGTAATGTACTTTTAATTTTATATTGCGCAATAAAGTACTCCTTTAATTGCTCGGATACAGACTTTCTTTTTATATGATTAATAAAGTCCGCAACCGTCGCCAAGGGATTATTCCAGCCAAAATCCTCAAAATCAATAAAACAATGTGAGCCGTCTTCTTTAATTATCACATTATCGGCGCCAAAATCGGTTACACCTAATCGTACTAATGTTTGAGAGTTAGAATTTTTAGCATATTTTTTTGCCAGATCTTCAGTTATTGAGGTAATTGCGTTATATACATTGTTTTCATTATAAAACCTGGTTATTTGCTCGCTTGGAGTTTGCGAATCAATAAATAACTTAAATTTATCCAATTTGCTTTTGGTATTTATGAAATACTGGCCAAGTTCCACGTGCGCAACTGGTAAATAATCAAATGCTACATCTACCTGAGTCTGATTAAGACTTTCTATTTTAACTAAAAAATCAACAATCAAGTCCATATCTTGTACCACAAGCTCTTCGTTGCGTTTGATATAACCTCTTTCATAAGAGTAAACACCAAAATTGAACTCTTCATTTTCTAAATAAGGAATAGGAATATTATTAAAGCCTTGCTTTCGTAAATACGTGAAAGATGTGAACTCATTGTATAATCGTTTGCGATTATCTTCGTAGTAAAATTTCGCAAAAAGCTCTTTTCCAGTACTACTTCTAAGGTAATATAGCCGGTTGTTACCTCCCCAACTAATTTGATCAGCAGTAGTAATTTCAAAGCCCAGTCTTTTTCTGCAATCGTTTACTAATTGCTCTCTGCCTTCAAAATCCTTCATATACCACCTACTACAATATCGTCGACAGGTCTTGTAGGTTCCGTATCAGGGGCTTGTTGAAACTTTCTATTTTTACGGTCAAAAATAACTGTACGGGTTACTCCATTAAACGTGGCCTTAAATACAGCTGTATCCTTATCTTCTGGCTCAACATCTATATTAAAGTGCGCTGCCAAAGGTATCTTCTCCCCGGTTTCGTTTCTGCTCGGGGCGCCTTTATCCTCACCTGCGTCAAAACCCATTGCAGTTAAAACTTCTCTTATCGGTCCTAAATGCGTAACCATAACAATTCTTAAGCGTTTACCTTCGTCTAGTTTTACACTCTCCATTACCCTGGTTGCGTATTCCACAGCCCGAACGGTTCTTTCTAAAATATTTCCTGGGCTCTCATAGACTTTCGGGCCTTCAGGATTCAATTCCTCAAGAGATATTGTATCGGCACCGACTTCTCCCGCTCGGATATACCCAGTTGGTGCACTACCAGAGGGAACGGTTCTCCTATGCGCAACAACACGTTTCGAACTTTTAGATTGCGCTGCATCTCCAGATTGCCCTTCAGCCGGCTTCTCCTCCGCTTCAATCGGAACATATTCGAATGGAGGCTTAGGATAGGTGCCAGGATGCCGAGAAGCTTCCACCAGTAGTTCGCTAGTTCTGTTCAAAGCCCTTCTTCTTTTTTCATCTTCATTTAAAGTCTCCATACCACCATATGGCGATATTAGCCCAGCGTATGTTCTATCTAAATCCCTCAAAGTTTGAACGGCGGAAGTTTCGTCAGATTTAAGTACATCTATATGGCGCTCTTCCAACATATCTTTAAGCAACTGTGCCGTGTAGTGAGTTCTGGCAGTCGGGCTTTCCCAAACCAAAACTACTTCATTTTCTGGATGCTCAATACCAGAAATAATTTCTTCGACGGCTTGTTTTACCATTTTCTCACCGCCCTCGGTCAAGTCAGAACCCGTTCCTTCATATTCGGTTTCACCATGCCTTAAAAAGGTTACGGAACCTTCTATTTTCATAATATCCGCATTCTAGATTATATTTACTAATCCTGCAATTAAACGCTTAACCAAAAGCTACTTCAGTTTTACCCACTTTTCAAAATCTTCCTCAGTCTTTACATCTTTGAAACTTTGTTTCGCGAAGTCCGAAAATTCCTCCCAGTTATGCTCTAGAAAAGGTTTTACAGAGGGTATGTGCCTGGCAGCCCAAAGTTCGTCTACAACATGCAAAACATCGTAAATATCGGTACCTTGCTTAAGTTTTAGGACGGCATCCCTCCACTTT
>CAZEAL010000103.1:0-6317 GCA_964510265.1 uncultured Candidatus Saccharibacteria bacterium | reverse complement strand
CCATCAGCATCAATTTGATCGTAATATTTTGCATTGTATTTGTACCAATTAAAGTTTTTATTCATGTAATTTATTGAATGATTGTGACACGACTTGTTTAAAGAAATGGTGGCTAGTTTTGTTATTATGTGACAATTATAGATTGTGTTGTGTGAGAATTGATGAGGTTGGAGTATTCGGGCACACCGGGGTTGTTTGGAAGAGGTTGGGTTCCGCCAAAAGAGGGAAGATCCTCCTATTCCCATATGTATGTGACACGTACATAACATTGACGTATAAAGTATCCTTTGGTATAATCCTATAGTTATATATGGTAAAATCATCAAAGTCCTGGTTTGTTTCGGAGAATCGTTTTGACTCAATTCTCAATTCAGATAGGTACAAGTTTTTAGCTAACCTCCAAAGCGAGTTATATAAAGACACAATAAATTTCTTTTTTGGTGAAGGATATGAATATCAACTTTTACCTCTAACAACTGGTTCAATTTCTAGTCCAATGGGTTTGGGAAGTGATTCTCTTCCAGTGAAAGTCAATATTCAAGGTGTAGAAACCTATCTCTCCGATTCAATGCAGTTTTACCTTGAATTAGCATGCAGAATAAACAAGAAAAATAATTTCTATATTTCACCTTCTTTCCGTGGGGAGCCAGCCGATAAAAGACATTTATGTCAGTTTTTTCATGTTGAGGCTGAGATTGTTGGTGGCATAGACGATGTAATAGAAGTAATTGAAAAATATTTATTTTATTTGACTAATCACCTATATAGAAAATTTCAAAAGGAAATTTTTGAATCATGCGGAAACACAGAACATATTGAAAAATTTTTGTTATTAAACAAAATACCGAGGTGCTCATTTGAAGAGGCAGTATTGATTCTTAAAAATAATCCACAAAAAGAATTAATTATTGATAAGGGGAGCTATCGGACTATTAGCTCTGCCGGTGAAAGGGAATTAATGAAACATTTTGGAGGTTTCGTGTGGCTGACTAATTTTGATCATTTATCGGTGCCTTTTTATCAGAAATTTACCGATAAAAACAAAAATTGTGCAGAAAATGCAGATTTATTGATTGGTATTGGAGAAACAGTTGGCTCAGGGGAGAGACATACTACCAGTGGCGAGGTTAAAGAGGCATTGAAAATTCATCATGTTTCAGCTGAACCATATGAATGGTATGTAGAGATGAAAAATATGGTTAGACTACATACGTCTGGATTCGGAATGGGCGTAGAAAGATATTTACTCTGGTTATTAAATCATGATGATATTAGAGATATGCAGTTACTTCCTCGTTTTAATGGAATTAAATCAGACTTTTAAAAATGATTAATCTAAATGCGGCAACCATTGAAGGAATGTGTTACACGGACTTTATTGCTTTTATTAAGGAAACAAATCGATGCCCAGGTGGAAAAAAATCAATTAGAAAAATTATTCAAAATAGCTTTATTAACGAAAAAAGTAAAATTTTAGAAATCGGTTCAAACACTGGTTTTACTTCCCTTGAGGTAGCACATCTGGTAAAGGCAAAAATTTTTGGTATTGATATCTCGCCCTCATGTGTAAAAGAATCAAAACAAAGATTAGAAGCTGATACAAAAGATGTTAAATCTAGAGTGAAGTTTCGTGTAGGATCAGCGTATAACATCCCCTTTAAAGATGAGGAATTTGATCTTGTTATTACAGGTGGAGCAACTTCATTCATGGAGGACAAAGAAACAGCAATTTCTGAATATATTAGAGTCACCAAACCATGGGGTTTTATAGCTACAGTTCAGTTATATTATCGGAAACACCCCCCAAAGAAATTATTGAATAAGCTTAGCAAGGTTATCGGCGTTGATATAAAACCATACACAGAATCAGACTGGTTAAGTGTATTTCAAAACAGCAATAAAAATTTGGAACTATATTTTTATGAACCAAATGAACTTTGTGAAAAACCAGGTTCTGAAGTTGATGATTACATTGAATATTTTTTGGCTAAAAAACATATTGCAATGCTTCCGGTTGAGGAAAGAGAGGCAGTAAGAACTAAATGGAGGAATTATCTAACAATATTCAATGAAAATCACAGATATTTGGGTTATTCGGTAGCCATTTTTAGAAAAACTCTTTATCCTGAAGAACCTGAATTATTTACCTATAAAAAATGCAAGAAATAGAAAGAATTGGAAACCAATCTTCAGGATTAGATATCATTAGGGGAAAGTATTTGAGAGGGGAAATTATTTCGGCTCAGGGTAATGTTGAGAGTGGCTTTAGGAATTTTTTTATAAAGAATGGGTACATCGAAAAAACGGCTGCGTCTCTCATTTCAAACAAAGATAGTACCGTAATTTTTTCTGGTGCTTCGATAAGCGCTTTAAAGGAAGAACTTGTGACCGGAAAGATACCAGGAAATGGTTTTTTTGTGATACAACCATGTATAAGAACGCGTGATTTTAAAAACGGATTTGATAATGAAGTTATTCCATTTGGCCAAACTTTCTTCAATATGGTCTGTACGTTATCACGTCCAGGGAGATACAAGGATGTTTGTGAAGAGGCTATTGCGTATATTGAGGGAACGTTGGGAATTGAAAAATCCAGAATTGTAATTATTCCAACCTCTACAAATGATGATCTGGTCCAACCATTCCAACAGTCTGAGGTTCTTAGAGATGTTTCAGTGCGCTTTGATTCCAGGAAAAAGTATACTTGGAAATATGGGATTCCGAACGTAAGCGGAATTGGTCTATCGATTAACATTGTTAATCCTGCCGATGGTAATTTGTGGGACGTTGGCAACATTGTCTCGATTAGAAATTTTGAGAATGTGGAATTAGGCATAGAATTTGGCTTTGGAATTGAGTTCATGCTTTCTGCCGCTTTGGGTGTAGCTGAACCGATAAGGATGTCGGTAATTTCACAGGTTGAGCAATATAAAGAAGGACTCCATCAAAAATATGTGACTTACTTGGAAGCCGCTTTACAGATGATGAATGCAGGAGCCATAATAGGCGATAAAAAGGCTGACCATCTTTATAAACAATATTGGAAGTCAATAAATTTGATTAGAAAATCCCTTGGTTTAAATTTGAATGAGGTATTAAATACAAGCAGTAAATACTCGGAATTAAGGGAATTTCCTGGCTGGGAAGAGAAACTTTCCAGTGTTGCTAATTTTCTAAATAAACACGAAAAACGTATTGAGGGACTTGTATATTTTGCAAACAAAATTAATCGCGGAAGAGATAAATTTACTAACCCAGAGATATCTTTAAAAAAATATGCGCTTCAAAATGGAATTCGAAACGAGGAAGCTTTTGGGGTATTGAATGAAAGATTTTCGCATTTGGCAGCGTTGTTTAAAAATATTAAGTGAAAATACTTCAAATCACTTCTGATTACATACCCAGACCGCTTTGGGGTATGGGTTGGCATGTCAGTTTTATTACAAACGGATTCCAAAAATTGTTTTCTAAAGACACCATTACCTACGTTGCTACGTCCTCAAAAAGCGCAAATGTCCATGAAAATGTAATTACTACTAAATTTCTTGATGACATTAAACTTCTTAGTCCAAAAGAGGATGAAATCTTTAATGATTTTGAAAAATTTATTATTTGGAATCGCCGTCTAGCTGACGAAATAATTGTAAGTGATGTGAAGTTTGATATTCTTCATTGTCACAACTGGATGTCTTGGATAACAGCAAAAATTGTTCAAGAAAAAATCGGTGGAAAAATTGTATGCAGCCTCCATTTTTTGCAAAAACAATATGAAAGGATGCAAGAAAATCCAATTCCGTCTTATCATCAACAAATAGTCGATATTGAAACCGAAATGATTAACAGTTGCAATGCAGCCATATGTTTTACCGGAAACCAACGTAATTATTTATTCAATAATTATCGAATATCAAATAAGAACGTTTTTGTAATTCCTCAGGGTATACCAATAGACAATCATTCTCCAAAAAAGATAAGAAAGACAATTGGAATTACATTTGTAGGTAGATTGACTCGAGACAAGGGGGTTTTATCCTTAATTGAAGTAGTGAATAGTTTAAATAATAAATATGCAAACTTACAATTGAACATTGTTGGTGAGGGGGAACTTTTTGAAACGATAAAAAATATGAATCTAAAATATATAAATCTACTTGGATATTTAAACAGAGAGGGGCTGTCTGGAATATTGTGCCAGAGTGATATTTTTTGTTTACCAAGTAACTCAGAAAGCTTTGGCCTTTCGGTGGTTGAGGCTATGTTATTTGGAGTGCCTCCTGTGTTTACCAGTGGTAACAATATACCAAAGCTTTTCGAGGATAAGAAGTCTGGGTTTAAGGTACCCCTTGTTAAATGTCGCGGAAAGTATTCTGTGAACAAGAGGCTATTAAAGGATACTCTTGACCGACTAATTAATGACGGAAACCTCAGGATAACTGTCGGTCAAAATGCCTATAAATATTCTAACGATAATTTTTCTTTAGAAACGATGGTTGGTAGAACTTATAAATTATATAATTCACTCATATGACTCAAAATAAATTGAAAATTGGGATTATTTCTACGTCAAGTCCAGTTTTTGGGGAGAAAAATTTGGACACGTATAAATTTTTAGAATCAAAAGGAATCAAAATCGTTGAACACCCTCAGTGCCGAAAAAAGTACAATGGACATTTGGCTGGAACAATTATGGATAGAGCCAGGGCAATTCACGAACTATTTCTCGACAAGAGTGTTGATATGTTGATGGCTTTTTGGGGCGGAGCCAATACCAACCAAGTATTGCCATATCTTGACTTTGATCTAATAAAGAAGAACCACAAGCCGGTTATTGGTTTTTCTGACACGACGGCACTTTTGCTTGCTATACACAAAATCTCCGGGTGTACCACTTTTCTCGGGCCTGCCGGAATTACATTTTCCAAACCGGAACCATTGGAATACACATGGAATTACTTTAAACAATGGTTTGTTGAGAAGAAACCAGAAATAACAATCACTGATTCTCCGGAGTATGCCGATGACTATTATTTTTTGAAGAAATTTCCAGACAACAAAACAAGAACAATCAAAAAAACATGTGGAAGAAAAGTGTTCCGCCATGGTAAGGCCAGTGGTCAAATAATTGCTGCCAATCTTCAAACCCTCATGGTCCTTGCCGGTACAAAATATTTTCCTGAACTTAAGAATAAGGTACTTTTTATTGAAGAAGCCGAAGAGGAAAATACGGAAATGGTTCATCGCTATCTTACCCATCTGTCTCAAGTAGTTGATATTAATAAATTAAAAGCGGTTTGTATTGGTAGAATGTGTGAACAAAGTGGTTTCAAAGGTGACGATAGTCTAGAAATGATACTTGAGGATGTCTTTGGTAATACCAATATTCCCGTAATCTACGATCTCGACTTCGGACACTCGGATCCAATGTTCACGATTCCAATCGGAGGACAGGCAGAAATTGATACGCAATCAGGGACAATAAAATTAAGTTTGTAGGAGGTGCTACTTTCTTGCATGGTGGAGGATCTTGAAGGAGAGCTATTTGGACACCAATTTTCATCGAAGTTTCTCTAGAAAAAAGAGAACAACTATCAAATTTGGTCTCTTTTTAATAGCTGTTTGTCTGTCTTCTGTCTACTTTAAAATTACTTGCATAAGTTTGAATATATAAATTGTAATACCGTAGCCAATAGCCCATTGGTTTAGTTTGTATGAATAAGTCGCGATACATATGGGAATGATGGTCATTAAAATATGCCATCAGATTTTCACCACTTAGAGTACATCAAGCCGAAATATTCTCATGGAGGGTATATTGCCCTGATTCAGAACAATTAACACAAAACAAAGTCCTCTCATTCCTAATATGTGATGCGTACATTGACTTGGTGGTGCGTTGAAAGTATTATAAGTTTATGGAAAACAGAATTGAGAGTTCGTCAGAAAAGAAAGTATATTCACATACATATGATAGCTTGGTGCGAGAACTGGCTTCGACGATGGAGGTAGACAATACGAAGCTGTTTCCCAAAGCAGAAGGAGAGTTTAATCATGAAGACATAGCAAGCTGGATTGGGACAGTAGAGTTTAAAGGAGGGAAAGTCCCAGATATCCAGGCAAGTCTGTCCTCGGACAGAGGAAGGAATGTCTTGAAGTTTGAGGTGGCAGATCAGAAGACGGTTGAGGGGGGTGATGTACCGGCCACTAAAGAAGAGTTGATTTACTCGATGGCTTTAACCGAGGCAAAGATGAAGGTAGTCTCGGATATCGCCGAGGACACATACCCAGCAGTAGCTTTTCAGATTAAAGATTACCGGAAA
>CAZEAL010000102.1:0-10337 GCA_964510265.1 uncultured Candidatus Saccharibacteria bacterium | reverse complement strand
CAATTCAACGCTTTTAATCATATTCCCGTTTGGATCTCTTATTATTCTTCCGTAGTCATACAAGCTTTTTTTCCAATCCTCAAAATCATCAGTTTTTATAACCGCCATTGTAAATACGCCGCCGCTATTAATATGGCTTACGGCCAATCTTCTAATTGTTTCCGATGAAATTAAAGGGTTATCGGCATAAATTACTAGTATGTTTTCTGCTGAATTTTGTAAATGTCTTTTGGCTGATAAAACCGCCGAGCCTGTTCCTTCTAGTTTTTCCTGTAATATATATTTACAGCCGGATCCCATGGCGCTAATTATTTCCTCAGCTCTGTGTCCTACTACTATAGTAGGCTCATTATCTATACCAGATTCCAAAACGTTATTTACAACGCGTTTAAGCATGGAGATACCGTTCAATGGTAATAAGGCCTTAGGAAATTCGTTATTTTCAAGTCTAGTGCCTTTTCCTGCAGCTAGTATTAATGCTTTAATTTTAGTCATATATATTTATATGGCGCTCCCGGGGTGATTCGAACACCCGACCTTTTCCTTAGAAGGGAACTGCTCTATCCTACTGAGCTACGGGAGCATTTCACAACCACCCAAGAGGACAATTCGTATTTTACCTCACTTATGCTATAAAATGAAGCTCTGAACCAATTGCTTGGGATAAGCTTGTAAAGTTATTTTTATTCAGCTCTTTTTCCAGATCTTCATTAATTTGTCCTATTAATTGAGGCCCATTATAGATCATTCCTGTAATCAATCCTACGAGACTTGCCCCTAGTTTTATTTTCTCATAGGCGTCTTCCGGAGAAAATACCCCTCCTACTCCGATGATTTTCAGTCTGTCCCCGCTGTATTTGTATGTTTGGCTTATTAGGTCGTTTGAAAGTCTAAATGTAGGTTTCCCGCTGATGTTTCCTTTGATATTTTCGGGAATTGTATCTTTTATATCTGTGTCTTTTCTGTCTTTATTCAAATTTCCGATTGTGACGCCGTTTATATTATATTTTATAGCTACATCAAGTAATTGTTTAAAATCTTCCCAGGCTATGTTAATCGGCATTTTGAGGAATATCGGTTTTGAAACAAGCGATGTCGTTAATCTTGAGAGGAGGAGGTCTAATTTGTCAGTTGTTGTGAAAGGTTCACCTCCAAAAGTGTTCGGACATGAAATATTAATTTCGTAAAAGTCGCCTATGTTATTATCGTTTAGTATTTTTAAGCAATTTAAATAATCTTCCGCTCCCCTTTCGGTTTCAGCTGTTTCCGGGCAGTTGGTTTTACCTACCGAAATTCCCAGGATAAAATCTTCCGGTTTATTATAATTTTTCAGCCTTTGAACTATTTTGTTAACTCCGATATTTTTTAAACCATAATTAACAACCAAAGCCTGAGATTTTTTAAGCCTATAAAGCCGTGGTTTTGGGTTTCCCTCATAAGGTTGAAAAGTTACCGTTCCTACTGTCATGAAGCCAAATCCTACGAATGGAAGTATATTTACTAAATTAGCATCCTTATCAAATCCCGCTGAAAGTCCTATCGGATTGGAAAAATGTATTCCTGAAATGTCCTGCGCCAATTTATTGCTTTTATAAAAGAGAATAGTTTTTATTATTTGCTGTCCGGGTTTAGTTGATCCGATTAATTTTCCTATACATGTAATTGTGTTGTGAACAAACTCCGGATCGAACAAAAATAGGATTTTTCTGATTAAGTTTTGATATACATATCCAAGTATTTTTAGTTTCATTTATTATTTGTGTCTAATTTATTATCTGGACTTGCATCTGGATTAGTGTTTGTAGCCGAGTCTTGCTTGGTTTCAGGTTTACTTTCCTCTTTAGCATCCACTTTAAAGTCCGGTCCCAGACTCCCCTGCTCTTTCTTCACGTCCATAACTTTTGATCTGTTTATCTCCCTGGTTGTCCCGTCGGGATTTTTCTTGTGAGCCACAATTTGATAGGTACCCTTTCTCACAAGGAAATTATACCTTCCATTGTCTTTAGTAACTGCTATAGCTCCGCTTATCTTAGGAAATTTAACATGCACTAGTCGCAGGATTATTCCACCCAGTGGTCGATTTTCAAAGTTGGTAACAATACCCCACGGTTTGTGAGATTTTATGTAGTTGTGATAAGTGTATAAAAAGACAAATAATGAAAATATGATTATTTTTTCCAGAGAGTAGCTTAATGATAAAGATAATATATTTAAGATAAGTGTGGCATTAAACATTAGATCTACGACTTTATACAAGTGCCCATTTCTGCTGACAATACCCATTTTCTGTTTTTCCAACTGATTCCAATCAACATTTTCTCTATCCATCGGTATATGAACCTGTATTTTCTGGTCTTGTTGAATATTAATTGGTTCTCCGAAATAGAGATTATCATATATGCCGTCATCCTTTTTGCCTGCGAGAAGCTTTGATGGAAAAGTGTAATTTGTTTTAATTGCGGAAAGAGTATACATACCGGGGTCTACTATAAACTCGTATCTACCATAAATATCAGAAATAGTCTGGTATATTTTTCCGCTGGCATCAGTCAAAGTTAGAATTACCGGATCAAGAGGCTGTTTGGTTTGTGAATCATAAACAATACCCCAGGGATTCTTCTTTTTTCTAAATAGGCCAAA
Source organism: uncultured Candidatus Saccharibacteria bacterium (assembly GCA_964510265.1). Lineage (GTDB taxonomy): Bacteria > Patescibacteriota > WWE3 > UBA101185 > UBA10185 > 2-02-FULL-38-14. Next base: position 7,697 of record CAZEAL010000102.1, on the reverse strand, counting down.
TAATAATCCCAAAATATTTACATGCTTAATTTGATTGAGTGTATAAATTATTTCTTTGATATTTGGAAGTACCGTGAGAGCGGTAGCAATATTGCCCGCCACTGCCACAAAGGTAATGATTTTTTGAGTTTGAGGACTTTTAATTACTTCGATGGCTTTTTCTGCAATATCCTTTATAACTTGAGGTATGGGGAGATCTCTGATAAGCTTTTTAAGCCCAATGGCAAAAACAGTATCTGTTGTTTTATTAAATTCTTCCGTTCTTATTATTTCGGTAATTTTATCTGTAATATCTTTAATAGTATCCGTTATCGTATCTACTATATCCTCGACAGTTTCAATTACCTCATCAATAGTTGAAGTACTTTCGCGTGTGTCTGTACTTTCGGTAGTTTCTTGAGTAATTTCTATTGCCGGGGTATCGAATGTTCTGAAAGCGTTAACAGCTGTAGTATTTCCTACACTGATAATTTCATAAAAGTATGTAGTATCTGGAGTTAGTCCCACCAATGTCATTGAGTGAATGACCACCTTGTCTGTTGAAATAGTTTGATCAGTAAAGTTTGTGGAGAGACCATAATCAATTTCAGAAGTAGCCGCGTGGTTGGTTTTCCAGTTAATAGTTGCGGAAGTGGGTGAATTTATTACAACATTAATATCAGTAATTAAAGTATCTTCCGGAGGAGCTATAGTTTGGCGCTGAAAAGTTACATTACCGGTATTGGTAAGTTTATCTTTTGAAGTAATTTTAAGGTAGTAAAGTGTACCCGCAGTAAGATTTGATATATTGTAACTGTGAGTAGTTGTTAATGCGGTTTTGCTGTAGCTTTTTCCGTATGAGCTGCTGGTCCCCCACTCTATTATGGTTTGGCTTTTTTCATTGGTAGTCCATGATACAGAAATTGAGGTTTCTGTAACTGTGGTGCTTGTAATAGTGATAGTAGGCGCGGTTGTATCTATTACTACAGTGCCTTTGTTTGAATATGAAGAGTAATTACCAGAAGAATCTTTGGCTTTTACTCTGAAATACCAGGTCCCGTCAGAAAGTGCATCGCCATGTCTATATGAATTATCGTCCGAAGTGTCAACATTTGAATTGCAGTTTCTGAAATTATTATTTTTGCACCACTGAACATAGTATGGGTTATCACTGTCAAGAGCGACATTATCCGTAGAACTGCTCCAAGTCCACTTAGGTTTATTGTTGTTGGTGGGGGTAGTAGTTTTAGGAGTACCGGGTTTTGACGGTTTAGTTGTATCACCGGTGGAAGCCGCCGATATAGTAAAGGTACCATTTGAGGAATATGCTGATACGTTGCCTACAATATCTTCAGCTTTAACCCTAAAATACCATGTACCGGTAGCTAAAGCGGTAGTATGAGTGAATGAATTTGTTGATGAAGTACTGGTGTTTGAGCCACAGCCTGAAAAACCCGAATCTTGGCACCAATCAACAGTATATGGAGTTGTTGCTAAGCCAACACCACTGTCGGTTGAAGCTGTCCACGTCCATTCGGGAGTTGTATCTGTGGTTAAAGAAGTGGAAGCTGGGGTACCAGGAGTAGTAGGAGCGGTTGTGTCTATTACAACAGTTCCATTAGAAGAATAACTGGATACATTACCAACAACGTCTGTAGCTTTGACTCTTAAATACCATGTTCCTTCGGCTAAAGCCGTAGCATGAGTATAAGAATTGGTAGCGGATGTAGCTGTATTAGCCCCGCATCCTGAAAATCCTGAATCCTGGCACCACTCTACTGTGTAAGGAGTTGCTGCTAAACCCGAACCTGAATCGGTGGAGGCTGTCCAAGTCCAGGAAGGTGTTGTATCTGTAGTTGGAGTAGTTGTGGATGGGGTTCCGGGAGTTGTTGGGGCTGAAGTATCAATTGTAAAATCTGCCGCTGATTCTGCGTTTCCTCCATAGCTTACCCATGACGAGCAATTTGAGGCCGCGTCGCAAATTTTTGCCTGCCAGTGATACCCGGTATCCGCAGTTAAGCTTGGTACTGTAACAGTTCCTGTGACGGGAGAACCGGAATATGCTACAGCGCTGCCAGAATGTGTTGCAGTGTCTGTAAAACTAGTACCGATAGGCCTTACTTCAACCGAAGGAGTCAGAGTATCTGACGAATTGGGATCTTCCATAGAAAAACTTAAAACCACAGAAGTTTGCTCAGTGTACCCGCCTGTAGAGATTGAAGTTATTCCATCGGATTTATATTGGGCGAGAGAAGAAGGAGATCGTGGTATACCTGTCAAATCTGATGACTGTATTAAGATCCAAGAAGATGCACCGCTGGTTGTGTTTGAAGCGGAATTTCTAAGATAAGTGTCCATATTTGCGTTTGTGCCAGGCATGTTAGCAGTAACATCACCGCTTCGTACTCGAGTGTAGGAAGTGCTGGTTGTTGTAAGAACGGCTCCGGTAATGAACGCTCCGGCTGTATCGTTTCTAAGACTACAATAACCTGTTCCTGCAGTAGTTTTTAAAGTACACTCAAAAAATTCGGCAAAAGTACCGCCGCTAAAACTGCCAGGAGTAAATTGATTAGTATTATCAACAGCAGTGTCACTTGTGTCAGAATCAGTTCTACCTGTATTTATATATTGTTGAATTGATTCAGTGTCCGTAACACCTTCGGAATCAGTCTGGTTTAAAACTAATTTAGCGTTTACTATAATTGCTGATTTTAACCGGACAGAGTAATTCTTGGCAGTAGTTAAGGTAACAGAACCGCTTCTGACTCTGGTAAAACTTGAATTTGTAGAAGTTACTTCACTGCCTGAAATAGATGAAGTATCAGTATCGTTGTATAGTTCTACAGCTCCTGTAGGACCCCCGGTGGGAAGATTAGCAAGCCGGACAATCAGCCATGAACTACTGACAGAAGTTGTGTTAGATGCACCATTTTTAATTTGAGCTTCAATTTCCTGATTACCGGTTCGATAAAAATTTAGGATAATATCACTTGCTCCCCTAACCCTTGCATAGGAAGTACTGGTAGTTGTAATTTCGGTTCCTGTAATTGCGGTATTTAGGGTATCGTTTTTAATTTGCGTATAGCCTGTACCGGCTGATGTCTTCATAGTTGCTTCAAAATATACTGATGGATGGACTCCGAAATTAAGGGGATTAAACGCATTTGAAACTTCCTGATCCGAGTATCCGTTGTCAGAATCCGTTGCTAGAGTATTAATATACTGATGGACTATTTCGGTATTTGTAACTCCACCTGCCGCAGTTTGATTTAAAATAAGCTTTGCGTTTATAAGAATAGCCGACTTTGCCCGAACCGAATAATTTTTAGCGGTAGTTAATGAGATAATTCCGCTTCTAAATCTGGTAAATGTGGCTGTAGTAGAAGAAACTTCACTTCCTGAGACCGAGACGCTGTCCGAATCATTATAAAGTTCAACAGATCCTGTTGGCCCGCTGGTGGGAATATTGATTAATTGAATAACCAGCCACGATGAACTTACGGAAGTGGTATTAGAGGCAGAATTTTTTAATTGAGGGATGATATTCTGATCACCGGTTCTATAAAAATTCATTACAACATCAGTACTGCCTCTGACTCTATTATATGTAGTCAGTGTTGTTGTAATTTCAGAACTGGAAATGGTAGTATTCCGTGTCTGATTAATAAGTTGAGTGTAGCCTGTTCCCGCTGATGTTTTCATTGTAGCTTCATAATAAACAACCGGATGAACTCCAAAATTATACGGATTGAAAGCATTTGGAAATTCTTTTGATGTATACCCTGTGTCTGCGTCAGTTTGAACAGTGTTTATATATTGGTGGACTACTTCAGTAGTTGTTATACCGGCTGCTGCTGACTGATATAAGACGAGTTTGGCATTTGAAATAGCACCGGAACATCCTCCTCCGTTATTGTCAGTACATTTGACTCTGACATAGTATTGGTCATCATTTACAGTATCCCAATCCGTGTCTCCGTCAACATTAGCAGCAGTTACAAGTGTCCAAGTAGTATCACCGGTATGTGTTAGTTCTGCTACCTGAGCAGTTCCATTACTGTTGTATAATTCGGCTTCAATTGAATCTGCAGCATCGGCAATTTTTAAACTTGCATGAAATAACACATCACCTGGTGCGGTTTCTGGAGCCGGTGAGAACGCGTTATTGTCATATCGGTAAATTTTAAAATCCGTTAAGTCCGAATAAGTAGTATTTGTAATACTGGTAACGTTGTTGCCGATTTCAATGTATGTAGCCGTATCGGTGAGTTTTGAACCATCCGATTGAAGAATAACGAGACGGGCGGCTTTCAAGGTACCCGTTCCGTTCGAACTTTTTACCCTAACTGTATAGTTTGTGCCATCGACCAAAGTTATTGCTGATGATCGGTTTCGTGTAATAGCAGATGTACAGTTAGTGCATGATGCTTCCCCTCCGGATACTGCATTTCCGCTTGAATCGAAAAGTCCAGCGGTTACAGTACCACTTGCGGAAATTGATAAGTCAGCCTCGAAATATATTGTTGCGCTGTTGTAGTGTCCGGATGTCCATCTTATAAAACCTAGGGATAGGTCGGTTGGTACATATGAAGCGGAAGTTGTTGCATATGACTGATCAATTATATTTATCTGCTGTTCGAGTGATGGCGAGGAAGGTCTGAAGCTTGCCTCAAACGAAGCAGTAGGAGTGGGTGTAAATACGGATGAATCATAATTATATAATTTTTTATTAGTTAAAGATGTAAAAGAAGTGGCTGACACGCCTTCAGTGTTTCCAAGTTCTATATGACTTTCTGTATCTGTGATTTTAGTACTGTTCGATTGAATAATGATTAATCGTGCAGCTCTGATTCTTACGGTACCATTTCCGGTTTTTATTCTAACCGTATAATCAGTATTGTTAGTGAGAGTTATAGCACTGGATCTTGTGCGGTAAAACTGAGATGTGCAATTTACACAAGAGGTTTCAGAGCCTGAAACAACAGTACCCACTGAATCATATAGTGCAGCATTAATAGTGCCGGTTGCACTGTTAATAATATCCGCCTCAAAATAAACTGTAGCCCCGGTGTAAGAATCGGAGGTCCACCGGACAAGACCCAATGAGTTATCTGTAGGTGTATAGGTAGAACTTGTTGTGTAGAATTCCTGATCAACTATATTTATCTGTTGTTCAAGAGCAGGTGTAGAAGGTCTGAAACTTGCTTCAAAGTAAGCTGTCGGATCGGGTGTAAATATGGATGAATCATAATAATAAAGTTTTTTATTAGTTAAAGATGTATGAGATATTTCAGATTTTCCTTCCGAATTTCCTAACTCAACGTGGCTTTCAGTACCGGTGAGTTTTGTTGCATCAGATTGAACTACTATAAGGCGTGCAGAATTTAAGAGTCCTGCACCTGCAGTAGTTTTCAATCTCACAGTATAATCGGTACCATCGGTTAAAGTAATAGCGCTGGAGCGGCTTCTTGTAAGGTCGCTTGTGCAGTTGGTGCAAGTGGCAGTACCGCCTGATACTGCATTTCCGGCCGAATCATATAGTGTTGCGGTTACTGTTCCTAGTGAAGTAATTTTAATATCAGCTTCAAAATAAACAGTGGCACCAGTGTAGGAACCGGATGTCCAGCGGACAAGTCCTAAGGAATTATCAGTAGGATTATCAGTTGTACTTGTAGTGTAAAATATCTGGTCAAGTATGTTTATCTGCTGCTCTATAGCAGATGTAGCAAATACTGATTTTGTCCAATAAAGATGGGCAATAACAATAAGACAGATTATAAGTACCAACTTAACCACTTTTTTGAAAAGCATCTGTATATAATCTTAAACTATCACTACGTTTTTTTATAGGAAGAAATTGTATTTTATTTAATTGTATTTTTAGTAATTATAAAGAATTGTCTATAAAAGTGTATAAGTAGTTTTTTTAATTATTTTTATTGATATTTTTTAGTAGCCGGTTCAGAACCGTTTGCATCAGGTTTAGTTTCCCCATCTGAAACTTTGGAGTTAAGCTTAAAGTCCGGTCCCAGACTCCCCTGCTCTTTCTTCACGTCCATAACTTTTGATCTGTTTATCTCCTTGGTTGTCCCGTCAGGATTTTTCTTATGCGCTACTATCTGGTAAGTACCTTTTCTTACTAGGAAGTTATACCTTCCATTGTCTTTGGTTACTGCTATAGCCCCGCTTATCTTCGGGAATTTAACATGTACTAGTCGTAGGATTATTCCACCTATTGGTTGGTTTTCAAGGTTTGTAACAATACCCCACGGTTTGTGGGATTTAATGTAATTATGGTAAGTATATAAAAAGACGAAAAACGAGAAAATTACGATTTTCTCTAATGAATAACTGAGTGATAAAGATAATATATTCAAGATAAGTGTAGCATTAAATAGATAGTCTACAGTTTTATACAGGTGGCCGTTTCTGTTAACAATACCCATTCTTTGTTTTTCCAGCTGATTCCAGTCAACATTTTCTCTATCCATTGGTATATGAACTTGTATTTTTTGATCTTGCTGGATGTTTAGTTTTTCCCCGAAATATAGATTATCGTATATGCCGTCGTCTTTTTTGCCCATTAAAAGTTTGGACGGGAATGTATAGTTAGTTTTAACCGCAGAAAGCGTGTACTCACCGGGGTCGACAATAAATTCATATCTTCCGTAGATATCGGAAATTGATTGATAAATTTTTCCGCTGGCATCGGTCAAAGTCAGAATTACCGGATCGAGAGGTTGCTTGGTTTGAGCATCGTAAACGACTCCCCAGGGATTCTTCTTTTTTCTAAATATGCCAAATAATAATCCCAGAATATTTACGTGTTTGATCTGGTTTAAAGTTGAAATTATTTCCCTTAAGTTTGGCAGGACTGTGAGGGCGGAAGCAATATTACCCGCTACTGCAACAAATGTAATAATTTTTTGAGTTTGAGGACTTTTAATTACTTCGATGGCTTTTTCTGCAATATCTTTTATAACTTGAGGTATGGGGAGGTCTCTGATGAATTTTTTAAGACCAATGGCAAAAACAGTATCTGTTGTTTTATTAAATTCCTCCGTTCTTATAATTTCGGTAATTTTATCTGTAATATCTTTAATAGTATCTGTTATTGTATCTACTACAACTTCGACAGTTTCAACTATTTGATTAATACCTGAGGTGCTCTCGCTGCTTTCCTGACTTGTGGTAGTTTCTTCTGTGATTTCTTCTCCTGGGGTATCAAAAGTCCTGAAAGCGTTAACAGCTGTGGTATTTCCTACGCTGATAATTTCATAGAAATATGTTGTTTCAGGTGTTAAACCTGCCAAAGTCATTGAATGGTTAATCACTTTATCCGTTGAAATTGTTTGGTCTGAAAAATTAGTGGAATGCCCGTAATCAATTTCAGAAGTAGCCGCGTGGTTTGTTTTCCAGTTGATAGTTGCTGAAGTAGGAGAATTTATTACAACATTAATATCAGTAATTAAAGTATCCTCCGGTGGAGCTGTGGTTTGGCGCTGAAGAGTTACATTACCGGTATTGGTAAGTTTATCTTTTGAAGTAATTTTAAGGTAGTAAAGTGTACCCGCAGTAAGATTCGTTATATTGTAGCTATGAGTTGTTTTTAATGCGGTATTGCTGTAGCTTTTTCCGTATGAGCTGCTGGTCCCCCACTCTATTATGGTTTGGCTTTTTTCATTGGTAGTCCAAGATATATTTATAGATGTCTCTGT
>CAZEAL010000101.1:0-2603 GCA_964510265.1 uncultured Candidatus Saccharibacteria bacterium | reverse complement strand
TACATTTTAATCATGCTTATAAAAAACCCGAAACTTCAGATTAGGCAGATATTTTTCTTTTGTGGCGACACCAAATTCTCCCGGAATCATAGTTGTGGGGTTTTCAAATGATAAGGTATCGGTTTCACTATCCCATTTATACCCGGCCATATTTGAATATACCCTTTGTAGGCCATCGGGATCTTCCGGAAGATTTTCCACCCTTATACGATAACTTCCTTTAAATAAGAGCCTAAACCTTATACTATGGCAGAATAATCCGGAAGTTCTCCCCCCTATGCCAAATTCCTTAGGCGGAAGAACCGATTTACCCTCTTTTTCGTCAACGGTATCAGGAAATGAATAGCATGGGGCGAACATATAACTATCCGTAAGATTTTTCATATTAAATGTTAAAGAATATGGAGAGTCGTAATGAGACATGTCGTTAAAAGCCAATTTATAATTTAAATTAATTTCTCCGGGATTTTCCTTTAATTTAACGATAGCATATTGAGGTTCGGTCATCCCCTCAAATTCAGGGGTATAAGATAAGCCAAACACTCTCCAGGCAATATACTTTGATATGTGACTGTATTTTGAGGTTAACGATGGAGTTCTATATGTTATGCTTTCAGCATATTTGTCAATTATCGCTCTCTGGTTATGGGTTCCTAAATCAACATTTTTATTAGTGTGCAAAAATCCGATATTCCAATAAGGAACAAAAATATATTTTACGTCTGAATTTTCAGGATCAGCAATTTGTTCTAATGAGATATTTTTTATGTTTTGTGTATATCCAGTAAACCACGCGGCATATTTCATTCCGTCGGCCAGTGATATGTTTTCCTGTTCCAAAAACTTTTCAACATCTTTGTAAGTCTGCCCCCATCCGTCTTTATCGGGATAATTTGTTTTATAAATATCAATTGTAAGCGCAACTCTCAAAGCCAGCGATAAAAATAACAATACTATAATTAGCCTTACTATAGATAGGTTCGCCGCTTTATAGTTTACATATATCCTGTCCAAGAAATACTCACCCCAGGTTGAAAAAAGCATTAATGTAATAATTCCCAACGGTATCCCCCATCTAGACCAGTGTACAACCGCCATGGATACACCGATATAGTATGTGAAAAGACATATCAAGAGTATTAACTCTGTAGATTTATATAAATCTCCGCTTTTAAGATTATTAGTATTAGCCTGCTCTTTAATTGCACTCGCTATTTGTTGTAATATAAATTTACCGACTTTTTTATATACCAAAATTAATAGTATAAGAGCAGCTAAGACACCAAATCCGGTGTATTCGGAGAACAGATCGTAAATATAAATTTTCCAGCTTCCGTAAGACTGCCCAGGAAAATCAAAATCAAATTGTGTGCCATGGACTATCGTTTTCTTCACAGAATACCAGAAATTTCTCGTGTTATGCGGCTGGGGAATAAAGATCGACCATAAAATTATTATGCCAAGAACAAGGCCTACAAAATAAAACAGCAGTTTATAGATTTTCGGAAGTTCATGTTCAGTAGTATTTGAGGAGTCGATCAATTTCTCTTTTTTACCATAAAAATAAAAAGAACATACTACATTTAAAATAAACATCGGAACTAACAAATAAAGCGATTTCAAATTTGTAAAGGTACCGAGAAACATAAATACAAGGTTTAGGATAAAAAATTTAGCAACAGAAGCTTTTTTCCTATGGAGCCAAAACGAAAGGATTAAAAAGTTTAAAAATATAAGAACTGACATGGAGTCGGAATTAACTCTAAAAAACCTTTCAAATACCCCGACAGATCCAAAATATAAAAAGGAGAATATTACACTTCTAAGTTTTATTTTCTTATCCCCTTTTTGAAGCAGAATTATACAGAATATTAGCGCCATAATATATAGTATTAATCCAAAATATCTGGCAAAATATACTGTTACATTGGTAGGACCACCTTGAGGAAAATTAACTCCCGAAACAGTAAACATATTGACTACTGTAAAGAATGCGGCTAATAAATATTCCGTAAATGCTACATGAACGTAATTTTGCAAGGCTTCTCCGCCCATAATACTGAAGGCATTAAAATAAAACTGGTGCTCATCCGCGTGAGGAGGAACTTTAGTAAATACGGGAATTGTTAAAGCCATCCCAAGTACGAACGACAAAATCAATAGAGCCAAATTTTTGCTACCAGTATTATTCATAATTACTCCTTCATAATATTTTTAAATAAAAAGTCTCCGACCGGTATCGGTCCGTCGCCTTTATCAGTAAAATTTCTAAAACACACAAGCTGGAAATTAAAATCTTTTGAATAAAGCAAGCTATTAATTTGAGAAAACGTATAGTTTGAGTTATTTTCTATACTTATTTCAATATGCAGGTATCTGGTTCTTTTTAATGCTTCACAAGCAGCTTTGAGAACATTATATTCAAAAAACTCAGTATCTACTTTCAATATATCTAATACTTCCAAATTATTTTCCAGAATAAAAGTATTTAAAGTCTTGGCATCTACTTCAATAAATCGGATGTTTTTATCACCTTTTTCTTTATTATGAGCTCCGGTTTCATTTCGTATAACACTACTTACAGCTGTATTTTCTTCAGTGAA
>CAZEAL010000100.1:0-1637 GCA_964510265.1 uncultured Candidatus Saccharibacteria bacterium | reverse complement strand
CTTTTCGGATACATTAAATTATACATTGCTTTAGCAGCATTTAATCTATCCAAATCCTTTTGTTCATCAGAATCCCGACCAATTCCTCTGTAACGCAGTTTGATTTCTGCCATTCTTATTACCGGATCTATTTTTGCCTCGCGCGCATTAAAAACAGCATTATCTGTGATAGTGTGCAAGGTGCGTAATAGTTCGTCGGCAAGCGCTCGATGTTCCCCTCCAAGATGGGCATTTGCTTCTAATATTTCCGGTCTAATATCCTTAAGCGATTCGCCTATTGATGGTTCGTCCATTAACCATGCAGCCAGTATCTCCTGTTGTGTTAATGCAGCATTAGAACCGGTCATTAATTCCATCGGATACTTTCTTATTTGGAACAAAGCCTCTGACATTGCATCAAATGTTTCTGGCGTAACTATTTCATCGGGACCTTTAAGATTCTCATCACGATCTAAACCTTCTAAAGCAGCTGGTGGGGATTTTAGCATAAAATGATTATATACTACTTTTGATTGGTGGACTTTCTTTGATGTTAGTAAGAAGTTTGTTTGGAGTACCATTTACCAAATTCCTCCCATAGTCCGTTCCCTTCACTAGCTTTGATATTTTCCGAATCACACTCTGCAATTGATTTACCGGTTAAAGAGAGGGAAATTACGGTATTTGAAGGGATTCCATTGCCTTTAGAAGAATACAATATTGCACCGAGTTTTCTGTGTCTAAAAGTCTTATAACCATTTTTATCTATATATGTAACCACTTCTTCGAGAATAACTTCTCTATTACTTTTGCCTTTCATTAATTTTAAAAAATCTTCGGGATTAAACCATTTGTTTATATAGGACATATATGCCCCTGGAAATCCATTTAAAGAAGTTATATACCATGCAGAATCGCAAACTAATAAAGGAAGTTTAAGTATTTTAAATGCTTGATGGGCTTTACTTAAACTTATTTTTTCAACATCATCCGATTGAATTTCAACAATCTCTTCCAGCTGTTTCTGTTTGAGTTTTATTTTAAAAGGCAGAAGTCTTCTACATGCGCTTTTAAATTTATATTGATTTCCTGTAACAAAATAGATCATAGATATATTCTAAATCGTTAAGGGAAAAAGTAAAAAAATAAATCTATATATTTTGTGGAAAAGAAAAAAACTAGAGTATTTAATAGATGGAAAAATTAATTAAGGTATAATTGTTATTATGATAGATGCAAATATTTGTAAAGATATGCTTAATCAATCAAAAAAATCATTAAAATTCACTTACCCTAAAAGCGGAATTGGATTTGCTGTTGCGGTACTTACTAAAAAAGGAAACATATATACCGGAGTTTCATATCAGTCTGACACTTACACATTAACCATGCACTCGGAAAGTGTTGCTTTAGCGCATGCAGCATTACATGGGGAAAAGGATATTGTCGCAATTACCGGGCCAAATTGCCATATTTGTAAACAACTAATTTATGAAAGCAGCCTTAGATCTGGGATTGATATATTAGTAATTCTTGAAGAAAATGGAGAAATAAAACAGATTCCTATTTCTAAAATGATGCCATATCCTTGGCCAGAAAAACCAACCTTATAAACTATATAGGTAAAGTAATTTAAGTTTTGTATCCGTATGAAAAAA
>CAZEAL010000099.1:0-2325 GCA_964510265.1 uncultured Candidatus Saccharibacteria bacterium | reverse complement strand
CTAGGCTTTATCCTTTAACCAGAGCAACAAATAAACATCTGCTTCCAATTTATAATAAACCAATGATTTATTACCCAATTCAAACTTTAGTGAATGCTGGAATTAGTGAAATTTTGATTATTGTAAGTGAACCTCATGCCGGTGATTTTATAAACATGTTAAGAAACGGAGAAGAATTCAATTTAAAGAAAGTTGAGTTTGCTTTTCAGGACGCGAATATATTAGGTATAGCCGGTGCTATTTCATGCGGGGAAAGTTTTGCTGACGATAACAATATTATTGTAATACTTGGTGATAACACAACCGACGCAAATATTCGGGAGGATGTTAAAAAGTTTAAATCGGGAGCTAAAGTGTTTTTAAAAAAAGTAGAGAACCCTCAAAGATTCGGAGTTCCCATATTTAATAAAAAGGGTGAAATTATCAAAATAGAAGAAAAGCCCAAGAGACCAAAATCTAAATATGCTGTCACAGGTTTATATATTTATGACACCTCGGTTTTTGATAGAATCAGAATACTTAAAAAAAGCACTAGAGGAGAGCTAGAGGTAACTGACTTAAATAACAGTTACATTAAAGATCACTCTTTAAATTGGTCCGAACTAAATGGATTCTGGAATGATGCAGGCACTTTTGAAAGTCTATTTAAATCAAATCAGTATTGGGCTCTAAAGAGTCAGCAATAAAAAACCAAAACTATTTGAACAAAATTATTATATTCGTTTACAAGCTTCAACAAACCCTAAAAATATCGGATGCGGATTTAACGGCCGGCTTAAATATTCCGGATGGAATTGAGTCCCAATAAAAAACGGGTGGTCCTTTAATTCAATAGCTTCTACTAACTCTCCATCTGGTGACAACCCGGCAAAACTGAATCCTTTTTCTTCAAACTGTGCTTTATATTTATTGTTAAACTCGTACCTGTGTCTGTGGCGTTCATATACTAATTTATCTCCGTTGTTCTTTAATTTAAATTCACTCTTAAGTCCGTCCGGCTGGTACCATGGCAAATTTTTATTATCATTAAATCTCTTGTATAAATCAAACAACTTTGAGTTTTTATTTATAACACACGGCCATGCACCCAACCTTATTGTGCCTCCATATTGCTTTTTAGCTAAATACTCCATTTGATTTGGCATTATATGGATTACCGGATTTTTAGTATTAGGATCAACTTCAGTAGAATTTGCTCCCTTCAAATTTAAAACATTACGTGCAAACTCTATTACTGACATCTGCATACCGAAACAAAGCCCTAAATATGGCATTTTATTTAATCTGGCATATTCTATTGCGTTTACTTTTCCTTCCGTACCTCTAGATCCCCATCCTTGAGGAACAACCAATCCGTTATATTTTTTTAGTATATCCTCTCCGCTTCTTAATAATTTTTCACTGTCTATCCAATCAAATTCCAAATTCACCCCCTGCTGCCATGCAGCATGCCTAAGAGCTTCCACTACAGATACGTAGGAATCAATAAGAGAATAATCTCCGGTTACAAAGTATTTGCCTACTATAGCTATTTTTACGTTGTTTTTCCATTTTCTGACCGCGTTTTTGGTCATTTCCTGCCAGGAAGCCATTTCCTTATGTTTTCTGCTTTCCATTCCAAGTAGTTTTAAGCAAGTTGTTGCAAAATGATGCTGAGGTTTGTGAAAAAGGAGTGGCACCTGATATATGGCATCTAAATCCGGTGCGGAAAATAACCTGCTAGGAGGAATATTACAAAAAAGAGCCAGTTTATCAGCTCTTTTTTTATCTATAGGTTTTTCGCTTCTTGCAACAATTATATCGGGTTGGATTCCCAAGCCATTTAAAATATGGACGCTTGTTTGAGCCGGTTTGCTTTTTAACTCTCCGATATGAGCAAGATAGGGAAGATAAGTAACGTGCACATGAATAACATCTTTAGGCCTGCGCAACTTTAGTATCCTGGAGGCTTCAAAAAATATTCCGTTTTTATATTCACCGACCGTACCACCATACTCTATAACTATAATTTCGGCTTTATTTACTTCTCCCGCAAGTGTGATTCTTCTAATTATTTCATCAGTCACGTGGGGAATAACATCCACAGTTTCACCGCTATACTCAAAAGCTCTTTCTCTTCGTATAACCTCACTGTAAACCTGCCCTGCTGTAATATAGTTTTCCTTCCTAAGATTCTCATGAACAAATCGCTCGTAGTGCCCCAAATCTTCATCTGTTTCCATACCGTCATGTGTAACAAATACTTCACCGTGCTCCTGCGGACGCAAAGTACCGGCGTCAACATTAAAATACATATCAACTTTTACCGGGGTGACTTTAAATCCT
>CAZEAL010000098.1:0-5510 GCA_964510265.1 uncultured Candidatus Saccharibacteria bacterium | reverse complement strand
CGATATTGCCGAAATTGTAATGGTCGGCGGAATGACAAGAATGCCAAAAGTGAATCAAATAGTTAAAGATTTCTTCGGCAAAGAACCTCACAAAGGAGTAAACCCCGACGAAGTAGTCGCCGTTGGAGCGGCAATTCAAGGTGGCGTTTTAGGTGGCGATGTTAAAGATGTTTTGCTCCTGGATGTTACACCGCTGACTCTGGGAATAGAAACTCTCGGAGGTGTGAGCACTCCGCTAATTAAGAGAAATACCACAATTCCCACATCAGCTTCACAAGTATTCAGTACCGCAGCCGATAATCAAACCAGCGTCGAAATAAATATATTGCAGGGCGAACGGGAATTTGCGGCTGATAACAAGTCGCTGGGAAGATTTATTTTGGACGGGATTCCTCCCGCTCCTAGAGGAATGCCACAAGTGGAAGTTGCATTTGATATAGACGCGAACGGAATATTAAACGTTACCGCAAAAGACAAGGCTTCAAATAAAATCCAGAAAATAACCATTCAGGGCGGAACCGGACTGGCTAAAGATGAAATAGAAAAAATGGTCAAGGAAGCGGAGTCACATGCGGCCGATGACAAAAAGAAAAAAGAAGAGGTTGAAGTCAGAAATACAGCGGATAACATGTGCTATACGGCCGAAAAGGCGTTGCGCGACGCCGGAGATAAAGTCCCCGCAGATGTAAAGACCGAAGTGGAAACAAAAGTAAAAACACTTAGAGAAGTGCTGCAAACTGCTTCAGTAAGCGAACTTAAAGATAAAACACAGGAACTTTCATTATCAATGCAAAAGATAGGGCAGAGTATGTATGGACAAGACGGAACTGGTACCGAAAACCCTAATGCGGGAGGACCGGGGAGCGGGAATTCGGGCGGAGACGGAGGCACAGGACCTCAAAACAATCAAGGCGGCGATAGCGGAAACAAAGATCAAAACGGAAACGGACCTGTCGAGGGAGAAATAGTTAACTAAACTGTTTCTAAGCTTTCTTTATCCTCTTTTATTTTTAATAGAGCTAAAGCTGCGTCTTTAACACCGGCCTTTGTCTCGGCTAAACCGGCTTCATCTTGCCCTGTTTTCGCTTTATTAAATTCGGCAGACATTCGCTCAAACCTCGCTCTGGCCATATGCTCCGCGGCGGCAACTGTATCAGCGTTAACTTCACCTTCTATATAAGCTTTTGCCCTTTTAATTCTGGTCTCAATAATCTCTACTGATTCGTCTAACACGGCCAAAATCTTTTCTGCAGATCTCGCCGGAGGTGCTTCTATTGCAGCGGCTCTTACATCTCCAATAGTAACAAGTACACTTTTTTCCAAATACTTTGTTTCGCCACTTATAGTAGCTTCTAAAGCTTTTGCCAGCCTTTCCGGTGCAAGATTCTCTTCATCAAGTTCTATTTCTTCTATCGCCGTATCTGCCAAAGAATCTTCATCTCTTCTATATTTTGGAGCTAATGCAAACCTGCCTGTTACCATATAAAGTTCCTTTCACTAAATTTAATATCGTTCTTTTCTAAACCTATGATATACTAAAAATACAAAATTTCTACTGCCCTGAATTTAACATTATTCCATTGTAATCAAAGGCAGTAAAAAGAAATAACTGCTATGGATGTACAAATACTTTTAGTTTTTATATTGGCTTTACTCACACTTAGTTTAATAGCTGTAGGTTTTTACGTAATTACGGTACTAAGAGAGTTTAGAGAAACACTTAAGAAATCAAATAATATTTTGGATAATGTTCAGGAAGTTACCGAATCAGTAACCACACCTGTTACAACTATAATGGGTCTAGTAAGTGGCATAACCCAAGGAATTAAAGCTGTTAAATCCATTACCACTTTAAGAGACAGCGATGAAGAAAAGGAGGATATGAAAAATGTGCAAAAAAGAAAGTAGTTCGTTTTTTACTGGAGCATTAATTGGTGCAGCGCTGGGAGCAGCAGCCGGATTTTTGTTTGCACCCAAACCCGGAAAAGAAACCAGAAAAGAATTAAAAGAAAAAGGACAAAAATATTGGGAAACAGGAAAGCTCAACTACGATCGCGCCTATAATATAGCTCAGGAAGCTGTAGACGAAATAAGAGAACACGCCGAGCCTGCTTTAGAGGAGATTCGAACTCAAGTGCAGGAAAAGGTAATACCTTTGGTTCATAAAGCACAAGAAGCGAGCGGACCGTTAAAAGAAGAAATAAAAGAAAAAATAGGGCGATTGGTGGACGACGTTGAAAACAAAATAGAAGAAGAAAAGAAAAACAAAAAAAGAATGTTCAACGGTCTCAAATAAAACCTATAAACACATTAATCTACAGTTCTTCGACAGTTAAAACCGTGATATTATTTACGCATGAATAACATAATTCCTCCAACAAATCCGGCGCCGGATAACCAAGGTCCACAACAACCTCCTCAAGATCAAAAACAAGATCAGGGAACCGGGTATCCGACTACTTTAACACCGGGAGGAGAAAAAGGCTTGCCCGTATACGAAGAACCCGTGGATAATAGTGAAGCTCAACAATCGCCCGAAGTTCAAACAAAGCCCGAAGCACAAAAACCACAACCCACACAACCTCCTATACAGGATAAAAATCAGGACACTTCACAACAGCCCGCTCAACCCACAGACAAAGCCGCACCCAAAAATGTTGTGGATAAAACAACCAGCAAAGAAAAACTTCACAGAGTAGGTACGCAAGCCGACTCCATAACCACACTGGCCGACAAAGAGGAAGAAGAATTTATTGAAAAAGTTGAAGAGCACCATAAACATTAACATATGAACGCAACGGAAACTTTATACGCAGTTTTAATTGTTACCTTATTATTTTTGATTGTAATAACACTTTTTGTAGGCATAGTATTGTGGCTGCTTTCTAAAAAAAGACAGAAAGTTGAAGAACTTTCCGAATATGATTTAACTTTTTTGCAAATAAAACTGCCGCAGCAAAATGAAACAGAAATACAAGCCGCAGAGCAGATGTTTTCAAACCTGACCGGTTTGAGAAAATCGGGATTTTCGACAATGCTCTCGGGACAATACAGAATCTCATTTGAAATTGTTTCCAAAAATACAGGTATTTCATTTTATGTTGTTGTACCCGACGAACTGGCGGGATTTATAGAAAAACAAATAAACGGCGCATACCCGGACGCGGAAATAGACATTGTCGATCCAAACGAAGTTTGGGACAGGGGAGAGGTTACCGCACTCACGGAATTGAAATTGGCCGGCGCGCCTTACTATCCTATAAAAAATTATGAGGATTTAAAAACAGACACTATGAGTTTAATATCCACAGCACTCAGCAAATTAAAAGAGGACGAGGTTATAGCAATACAATACATAATAAGCCCCGCCGGAGAGGGGTGGAGAAAATCGGGTCAGAAATTTTCTGCGGACATTAAATACAAGAGCGAAAATCAGGAAAAGAAATACAGAGTGGACACCTCTTTAATAGAAGGCGTTGAAAAGAAAATATCCAAGCCAGGATTTGACGCATCAATAAGAATTGTCTCAATAGCAAAAGACAAAATATCAGCGGAGACTCATTTAAGAAATGTAGCAACTTCTTTTGAGCAATTCACCGATGTTAAATATAACAGATTTGTTAGAAGAGACAGTACTTCCAAAAAACTTGTAGATGATTTTATTTTTAGGAGACTTCATACCAGAGAATTGTTTATACCCATTTTTGAAATTTCTCTATTCAGAAACAGCTCCGTGCTCAACACTGCAGAAATGGCCACAGTGTTTCACTTTCCGAACAAAAATGTCCAAACTCCGAATATAGTTTGGCGCGGGGCTTTAAAATCCTCCGCTCCCACTAATCTGCCTACAGAGGGCGCCTTATATCTGGGGTTAAATGTATTTAGAGGAGTGACCACAAAAGTTCACATGCTGGACAAAGACCGTTCCAGACGCTTTTACATTATAGGGCAAACCGGTACCGGTAAATCCGAATTTATGAAAACCCTGGCTGTGCAGGATATTCAAAACGGTGAGGGTTTGGCATTTATTGACCCTCATGGAAGCGCAATTGATGACCTGCTGGAAAAAATACCACCCGAAAGGGCGGACGACGTAATAGTATTTGACGCTTCAGACAACCAGCGCCCCATAGGTTTAAATTTGCTCGAAGCAGAAACAGAAGAAGACAAACACATCGCTATAAACTCTTTTATAGCTCTTCTTTATAAACTATACGACCCGAACAGACAAGGTATTATGGGTCCGCAATTGGAACGCTCAATAAGAAATATTATGTTAACCGCAATGACCGATCCGGGAAGCACTATGGTAGACGTTCTAAGGCTGTTAATTGATACAAAGTACTCGCAAACTTTTATGCCCAAACTTACCGATCCGTTAGTCAGGCGGTTCTGGACTGACGAAATAGCGAAGACGAGCGACTTTCATAAATCCGAAAAAATGGGGTATTTTGTTTCCAAGTTTGACCGGTTCCTGACGGATATAACCATGAGAAATATATTGGGACAGGCCAGATGCGCCATAAATTTCAATAAAATAATGGCCGAAAAGAAAATACTTTTAGTCAACCTGGCAAAAGGAAAAATAGGTGAAGAAAATTCAAACTTTTTGGGTCTCTTATTAGTGCCGCGGATACTTGCTGCGGCGTTTAAAAGGGCAACTTTGGTTGGAAAGTCGGACTTCCCTAACTTTTTCCTGTATATGGATGAGTTCCAGAACTTTGCCACTCCTGACATAGCAACCATTCTTTCCGAAGCCAGAAAATATAAATTAAACTTAGTTGTAGCACACCAGTTTATTGCCCAACTTACCGACGACATTAAAGATGCGGTATTCGGAAACGTGGGAACCATGGCGGCATTTAGAATAGGTCCCGACGATGCGGAATACCTTGAAAGCCACTTCCAGCCTACATTTAAAAAAGAAGATTTAATGAACAATCCGATCGGTCAGTGCTATATAAAATTATTGGTAGACGGATTTCCGACACCTCCCTTTTCTATGAAGGTTGATTGGGATATGATAGTGGCAACCAGGAAAGATCCTGAAATGGCCAGACAGTTACTGGAAACGTCCAGAAACAAGTACGGAACTCCGGTAAAAGAAGTAGAAGAATATGTTAATTTAAGGGCCGGTTTTAATGAACCGCTTTCTCCGCCCCCTCCTCCCGAGAGGCCGAGAATACCTTTTTAATATATTTCGTTAACGCGAAGTATTTTATTGCTTCGCAAGCTTTCTTGCGAAAGGTAATGTAAATATGACAAGAGTAAGAACAGCCAGGGCAACAGCAGAAGAAATTCATGAGGCAACTCAGAGCGCTGAAAGCGCCGGCAGGGAAAAAACGCCTGCCGAAGTAGCAAAAGAGTTCAGCCTGGAAGCAATAGAAATTAAAGATATACAAGAACGCCTGGAAAGGGTAATAGAAGCTGTTGCACACGACGATGAAAAGTTCGCAAATGTTAAAGACGCTGCGGGAGAAAACAGAAGAAAAGTGGAACAACAACGATTA
>CAZEAL010000097.1:0-11746 GCA_964510265.1 uncultured Candidatus Saccharibacteria bacterium | reverse complement strand
GGAAGGTGCTTCTAAAGGTGAAAGAGAGGCAGTTGAATTGCCGGCTGTAGAGGCTGCAGATAATGTCCAACATAAAATATTTCCTGTCATAAAAGATTTTGATCCATATGACCAGTGCAAAATAGATACTGTAATGATAGAAATGGATGGAACGGAACTAAAAAGCAATTTGGGCGGAAATAGTATTTTATCAGTTTCGTTAGCAGTAGCAAGAGCGTGTGCCACTTCCCGAAAACTACCTCTTTATAAATATATAGCCGAACATTACGGCACTACAAAAGCTGTATCTGATGGAATAAAATTTCCCACACCGCTTTTTAATGTTATAAACGGCGGGAAACATGCGCAAAATAATTTGTCATTTCAGGAATTTATGGTAATACCTTCCAGGAATATGAATATAGAGAAAGCACTTGAGTTAGGCGTGAACGTTTATGACTCTTTGAAAGATTTGCTCCATAAGGATAATTACTCTACCGGAGTGGGAGATGAGGGAGGATTTGCACCTTCAGATTTCACCGTTCATAAGGCTTTGGATTATATTAAAAATGCCATTGGAACTTCTTATAAAATCGGAACTGAAGTGTTCTTCGGTACCGATGTCGCAGCTGAATCTTTTTATAATAACGGCAACTATGAAATAAAAGAGGAAGATAAAAAACTGACCCGCGAACAACTTTTAGATTACTATAAAGAATTGGTTTCTGAATACCCTTTTATTTTGGTGGAAGATCCTTATTATGAAAAAGACATTCCGGGCTGGATAGAATTTACAAAGGAATTTGAAGGTAAGCTAATAGTTGTAGCAGATGACCTGGTAGTCACAAATCCTAAAATATTGAATGATGTTATTGAAAAGAAGCTGGCAACCGGAGTAATTGTGAAACCGAATCAGGTTGGTACCTTGTCGGAAACCCTTGATTTTATTAAAAAAGCTAAATCGCACGGCATGGCAGTTATAGTAAGTCATCGTAGTGGTGATACAGGTGAAGATACTTTTATTTCTGATTTAGGTGTAGCGGTGGGTGCGGATTTTATAAAAGCCGGGGCTCCCGATAGAGGAGAGAGGGTTGTGAAATACAATCGATTGTTAGAGATTTATCATAGTCATAAATAAGGGAATTATTATGTGTTTTGAATTCAGTCCGCCAGATTATATAGAGTCATTGTCAGAAGTAGTTGATGCGGAGAATAAAGAAGATAAAGAAAAAAAGGAAATAGAAAGTAGATTGGAAGCATTGGAGAGACGTTGGCAAACTGAGAGACTGGAAAGGAGACACAGAAACAAGGGGACAAAAAATTATCCAACTGGTCATATTGAGAGGGGAGGACCTTCTACTGAACGATATTCCGGAGAATTGAGAAGTACTACAAACAAAAGAAGAAGAAGAAAAGATGTTGAATTAACAAGCGAGGGATTGGGAGATTATATAGTAGAGAAAAAAGGAATGGATAGTAGAAAAATAAATGGTGAGGAAGAGGACGGAGGTTTAAAACAAAGTAAAATCAAGGTTTTACCAAAAGGTCAGCATGAGATAGTTGATGATAGTAAAACTAATAAAAATGGAGAAAGGCACCGTCCGAAACATCCTACTGGAGATTCAGATGATTTGCCTACATGGATGTATAAAAGAGATCCAACCAGAAGATTTGAATAAGTATAAATGACGGAAAAAAATATTCCAAACGGTGAAATAGTTGAACGAATGACATTTGAATACCCGGAAAGTATTTCTGGTGAGTTGCGTGAGAAAATTGACGAGGCTCGTGCGGAAGTAGCGGATGCTATGATTTGGGCTTACAGCCGTTTAATGACTGTACTGCCGCAAGAATCGGAGTCAGCTATTTTAAAATATAGGAAACAATTACCTTTCGGTTATGATGGATTGATCATTCCTGAGCGGGCATTTCCAAGAAATATAGAAAGAAAGTTAAAAGAAAAAGATGAAATAACAATTAAAGATATATTTGAAACGGCTACTGATGATGCATGCTATCTCGCCTCGATTAGAGTTTTAGCTCATTTAGAAATGAAACATCCCGGTTCATTCAGTAAGGCTTTTATGGTTAAAGGAATATATCCGGCAGATAGCAACTGGAAGTTTCATTCTTATTTTATTGTTGAATATAAACCACATCCTAATGAAGATAAATTTTGGTATTTCGCTGGATCGCCTGCTAACGGAAGGCATTATAGGGATCCGCTAAAACTTTTTGAAGGTGAAAATTTAAGTGGGGTAATGAATGAAATTAATCAGGAAGAGGGGAATATATTTCCAAACGGGAGAGAAATAGATGACGCATTTTGGAGATATAATTACCAACCTGCGAAATTTGATAAAACAGGTATATCAAATGAGTTTGTTCAACCTAGAGTTTATGTTGTAGTGAGGGATTCAAGTGGTAATTGTTATTATGACTATCAATATGAAAAAGAAGCAGTTTTTATAGGAAAAAAGAGGGGGCTTAATCTATAATGTAGCTGATATAATCCAGGCCTAAAGGAGTCTCTACCTCACAAACTTGTTTGGGAGTCAGGTTTTCAAAATATTTTCTAAGACCTCTTATACTGTTTCCGTGGCAGGATACTGCAACATTAAGCTTGTGAAGTTTCATTAGGGGAACGATTTCCCTGCAAAAATCCTCGACTCTTTTTACAACGTCCTCCAAACTTTCTCCATCCTTTACTTTTTCATAATAAGATCTTCTGTATTTTTTTAAGAGTTCGGGATTTTCGAGCTGAATTTCTAGTTTACTTTTTCCCTGGAGTTCTCCATAGCCTCTTTCTTTAATTCTATTGTCCATACTTATTTCTCTGTCCTTTGCATACTCGTTTAAGGAAACAGCCAGTTTCATTGTTTCTACTGCCCGACTTTGGGGGGAGGAAATCAGAACATCCAATTTTTTATCCTTTAATATTTTCGCCAGTTCCAAAGCTTGTTCCCGGCCTTTTTCGGTTAATAGCGAGTCTCTCCAACCGCTAAAAATAAAATTTGCATTATCCTCTGTTTGCCCGTGCCTGAAAATATAAATGGTTGGCCGTGTATTAGATTCTTTTTTTGGCATATCACTCACCTTTTTATAATTAAGTAAAGCCAAAGCCTCTTCAATTTTCTGTTTTGGATATTTTTTATATAAAGCAGGCTCAACCATGTATAAATAATAACATGTTCTGTTATAATCATTCGGTCTATGAATTTTTTACAGGGGATTATAATTTACATAGAAAGTGTTTCTACTAAAGTTCCTTTGGAGATATTTACTTTTTTTGGAGCATTAACCGAAGAAGTAATCGCTCCTATCCCCTCTCCTTTGGTAATGACTTTAGCGGGATCTATTGCAAGCTCCCAAAGTAAAACATTCTTGTTTTTATTGTGGCTGGCTTTAATTGGAGCTGTTGGGAAAACTGTTGGTGCATATGTAATTTATTTGATCTCAGATAAAGCGGAAGATTTTATAGTGGGTAAAATTGGAAGGTTTTTAGGGGTTACACACAATGAAATCGAAAAATTAGGAAAACAACTTGACGGATCGGGAAAAGATTACGTCTTTCTATTTTTATTAAGATTTGTGCCTATTGTGCCGACTTCCCCTATTTCTATAATTTGCGGAATTATTAAAATTGATCTTAAAAAATATTTGGTTACATCTTTTACAGGTTACTATTTTAGAAATCTGATTTATTTATATTTGGGTTACGTTGGTTATGGATCGATTTCACAAGGTTTCGATAGTGCAGAATCAGTGGTTAAGCTTTTGCTGGCGTTACTTATTGGAGGAGTGATTATTTATATGTATTTTAAAAGAAGTAAAGTAGACACAATTGGAATTATAAAGGACAAATTCGGTTCAAAGGATAATCACTGAAAACCTCTTGATTTTTTTCTTAGGTAGTTTTATTTAATTTTATTGGTTGTTAAATTTTCTTATTACTCCGGTTACTTTTCCCTGAATTTTTATCGAATTAGACTCTACTATTATTGGATCCATGGAGTCGTTTGCCGGCTGTAATCTGATTTTTCCGTTCTTTTCTTTATAGAAAGATTTTAATGTAGCAAAACCATTATCCAGAAGTGCCACTACAATATCCCCGTTATTAGCCGTTTCCTGTTGCTGAATTACAACATAATCTCCGTCAAATATACCTTCTTTTATCATAGAATCACCTTTAACCTGCAAAACGTAACATCTTTTAAACTTTGACACTAAATCTGGAGAAACGGTTACTGTAGACAGCACGTTCTCAATAGCTTCAATAGGTTTACCGGCTGCAATATATCCCACTAGAGGCAGTTCAACCCCTTGTAAAGTTGCGGTTATTTTTTCATCAAGAATTTCGATTCCTCTTACTGCCCCTTCAAATCTTCTTATAAGTCCTTTTTTTACCAGTGCTTGTAAATGTTCATGTACAGTTGCCAAAGATGAGAGTCCCATAGCGTCTGCTATTTCTTGTAGAGTAGGAGAACTCGCGTTTAATTGTATATATTGAGAAATATAATCAAGAATTTGCTTTTGTTTTTTATAAATAGTTACAGGACTCATTTTAGAAGCCTTTCTTGCTGTTTAAAGAGCAGAACATAATAAATATTTTCTACTTTGCAATTTATTCGGTTATTAAAAATATACCGAATATTTATCGAAGATGCAATAGTTTATTAAATATTGGTACCATACAAAACCCGAATATTGTGATACAATTTAATAATGTTCAAGTTAAAATCGGATTACAGCCCTACAGGTGATCAGCCAAAAGCTATAGATGAACTTACTAACGATATTAATGCGGGGAAAAAGAATCAGGTTTTACTGGGAGTAACCGGAAGCGGAAAAACCTATGTGGCTGCAAACGTACTTAGAAATGTTAATAAACCTACTTTAGTGATTTCTCATAATAAAACTTTGGCAGCCCAACTTTATCAGGAATTTCGCGATTTTTTTCCTGAAAATGCCGTAGAATATTTTGTCAGCTACTACGACTATTATCAACCTGAAAGTTATATTCCTTCAACAGATACATACATTGAAAAGGATGCTGATATAAATGAACAGATTGATAAATTAAGATTATCTGCAACTACCTCATTAATGACCAGAAAAGATGTGATTGTAGTTTCTTCGGTTTCATGTATATACAATCTGGGTTCTCCAGCGGAGTATTCGAAAATGGCAATAGAGCTTAAAAAAGGAATGAAAATAAGAATGGTCGATTTATTGAAGCGCCTTAATCAAGTTTATTATGACCGTTCAGAGATGGATTTTAAGCGAGGTACATATAGGGTAAAAGGTGATGTTGTAGATATTTACCTAGCTTACGCGGATTACGCATTGAGATTGGAAATATTTAACGATACATTATCTGAAGTGGTTTTGTTTGATCCTTTAACCGGGGATGAGGTAAATAGGAGTCAGCTGCCGGAAGAACGTAGGGGAAGTCATACCAGAGCTAATGTGGAAAATGAACAGAACTATATGCTTCACAGAATGGTAGAAGGCGGTACCGCACTTATATATCCAGCGAAACACTACATTGCGGCGGATGAAAGAAGGGAATCGGGGATTAAACAGATACAGGTGGATTTGGAAGTCAGACTTAAAGAGCTTCGGGATCAGGGAAAAATGATAGAAGCGTACAGGCTTCAGCAGAGAACAAACTATGATTTGGAAATGATGATGGAAATCGGATACTGTAAGGGGATAGAAAATTATTCCCGTTATTTTGACGGTAGGAATCCGGGAGATCCTCCGTACTCGCTGATGGATTTTTTTTCAAAAGATTATTTGCTTATTATTGATGAATCCCACATAACGGTTCCTCAAATACGAGGTATGTACAATGGAGATAGGTCCAGAAAGGAGACTTTGGTAAATTATGGTTTCAGGCTTCCATCAGCGCTCGACAACCGCCCTCTTAATTTTGAGGAATTTTTGAGAAAAACAAATCAGACGATATTTGTTAGTGCGACCCCTTCCGAGTGGGAATTGAGTATGGCGGGAGGGAGTGTTAGAGAGCTGCTTATCAGGCCAACTGGTATTGTGGACCCTAAAATCAGTATTTTACCTACTCAAGGCCAAATTCAGGATTTATTAAACCGAATTGTAGAAAGGGTGGGGAGAAAAGAAAGAGTTTTGGTAACAACGCTGACTAAGAGAATGGCCGAAGAGCTTAGCTCTTATTTAATAGATAAACAGGTTAAAGTTACCTATTTACACTCTGACATAGATACATTAGAAAGAACTAATATTTTAGACGATTTAAGAAAAGGAAACTACGATGTTTTGGTGGGTATAAACTTATTAAGAGAAGGTTTGGATCTTCCGGAAGTTTCGTTGGTGGCGATACTTGACGCCGATAAAGAAGGATTTTTGAGGTCGGAAACTTCACTGATTCAAACTATGGGCAGGGCTGCACGGCATATTTTGGGGGAGGTAGTAATGTATGCTGATACTATTACCGGAAGCATGCAAAGGGCTATAGACGAAGTAGAAAGACGACGTGTAATACAGGAAAAATATAATAAAGAGCGCGGAATCACACCTCAGCAAATCGTTAAACCTATAAGAGAAAAGTTAGTTGATGAACTCATTGAGGAATCCCTAGGTAAAAAGAAGTATAAAGATATCGAAGATATAGATTATAAATTTTTACCCCCGAAGGAGCTGAAAAAAGAGGTCAAAAAGCTGACGGAAATGATGAGATACGAAGCAGAAATGTTGAATTTTGAAAAAGCTGCAGTTTTACGGGATAAAATAAGGGAAGTAAAGATGTATTCGGAGTGAAGGGTTTAATTAAGTAAAAGAGAATTTTCCATATTAATCACGTATTGAATAAAGTAGAGATATTTGGAGGGCACGCCGCGCTTATTGCGTTGTACAAGCGCGGCGGCTCTTTTACGGTACGTCGTTTGGTCTGGGTAGCGGCCTCATAATAGATATGCCCACTAATTGTTCGGGTCCGAAGCGGTAAGCTCCAACACGATAAAAACCGCATTCGACCCCGACCGGCATGCCATTTGGATATCCAGTACGGTATTCTCTAACGGGATCATCTGGCTTTTCGTAACAAAGGATTGTCAATCCCCTGTCCATACCAGGTTGGAATTCCGGTTCGTCTGTGAATGGCCAGTAAATCCCGTCTTTACCAAGGATATCAGCCTCGAAACTCTCGAATCCTATTGATGAATCTGGTTCACGGGTCTTTTCTACGTTTTCAACAGTAATCTCATCCTCAGTGGAAGGAGTTACTGTGGCGACAGTAGAGATAACCTGTCGTACTGTTGGTGGATTTTGTGACGCCCTGTAGGCGTCTAAAAGCTGTAAGCCTCCAACTACCGCAGCTACCAGTACCACCATCCCAAACTTCCCTAAGTGTGGGAATTTCATCTTCACACCTCCTATATTTGCCGGTTTTACCAGCGGATTATATTAATTGACATTATACTATTCTTTTACTAGAGTATCGACAGAAAACGGAATCTCGGGTAATTTAAATGTTCCATTTTCAATCTCTTAATTATGATTGTTGCATTAGATATAATAAAAAAGTTAATGTTAACTGTTTTTTCGAGGTCTTATATAAGGAAGTTTATAAAGATCTTGATATTTTTGCGTGTTTTATTATTCAAGTTTGTATACACATTAATAAATACTATTGAGAATATTTTTAAATTCCTAAATCACTTTTTTTTAATTGATTCGATCATTTTTATTTTGGATCCCATTAAAAGTCTCATGTTATATCTTGGAGAGAAGTCTTTGGATGTTAAGTTTCTGGAAATAAAAAGCCGGGAGGTTTTGCGCAATTTAATAAAGATTACGTCTAAAGTATTAACTACAAATATTTCCATTCCGAAAATTAAATTATCAAATAACAAGCTCACGGAGAAAAATAAAACAAATAAAAAAAGAAACATAATAATAGTTGATACTCAGAAAGCATTATTAAAAGCAGTTTCGCCTCCGATAATACAAAAATCAAATCCCTTTTCATATTTTAAGAAAATTTTACTTTTTACTTCCGGTTCAGTTTTTTCTATCGTAATTTTTGTGATACCATTAACGGTTTTTGTTTTTTTTGAAAGTTTACCAGATTCATCACAATTGTTTCAGCGTATTCCGAACCAACCTACTAAAATTTATGATAGAAACGATAAACTACTTTATGAAATTTATGTGGATAAAAAATACGAACCTGTTGCACTTGAGAAAATTCCAGATTTTGTAAAAAACAGCACAATTGCCATTGAGGATTCGGAATTTTATTTACATAAAGGTATAAGACCGTTAAGTATAATGCGAGCTGCCAAAGCAACTGTATTAGAAGATAATTTGCAAGGGGCTTCTACAATTACGCAGCAGCTGGTAAAAAATCTTCTCTTAACACCGGAAAGAACATTAATTAGGAAAATAAAAGAAGCAATGCTCGCTTTAAAAGTTGAACAAAATTTCACGAAAGATCAGATTTTGGAGCTGTATTTAAATAATATATCTTATGGTGGAACCACATGGGGTGTGCAATCTGCCTCCAAAAAGTATTTTGGTAAAAATGTCTGGGAGCTCGATTTATCGGAATCATCACTTCTTGCCGGATTACCTACGGCACCGACATATTATTCGCCGTTAAACGGAAATATTGAGCTAACGAAATCCCGCCAAAAACTAGTATTAGATAGAATGGTAGAACTTGGTTACGTATCCACGGAAGAAGCGGAAAAAGCTTTTTCCAAAGAAATCAATATTATTCCCCAAGTGGAAAATATAAGAGCACCTCACTTTGTTATGTATGTTAGGGATGAACTTGAAAAGAAGTTTGGGAAAAGCTATGTAGAAACAGGTGGATTAGTTGTTAAAACTTCATTGGATCTTGATTTCCACGATAAAATTCAGCAAATAGTATCTGAAGAAGTAATCAGGAATGCTTATTTGAATATTTCCAACGGAGCTGCAGTTGTTTTAGATCCCAAAACCGGTGAGATTTTAGCTTATGTTGGATCGAGGGATTATTATTTTGAAAAATTTGGATCATTTGATGTTTTAACCGCATATAGACAACCCGGTTCTTCAATAAAACCTGTAACATACGCTCTTGCTTTTAAAAACGGTTATACACCTTTATCTACAATAAAAGATGAAAGAGTTGTTTTTAAAAACCAATGGGAAACGTATATACCAGTGAATTATGACGGCAGGTATCATGGTACCGTGAATTTTAGGCAAGCCTTAGCTAATTCCTATAATATTCCAGCGGTAAAACTAGTAAGTAAGCTTGGTGCAGATAATATGGTTGAACTTGGAAGAGAAATGGGACTTACTACCTGGGAAAAAGATGGTTCTTATGGTATTTCTATAACTTTAGGAGGCAAGGAGGTTAGATTGTTAGATTTAGCGAATGTTTATGCCACATTTGCTAGGAATGGAGTTAATTTAGAAGCTACGCCATTTATCTCAATCAAGGATCCAAAAGGAAATGAAATATTGGAGAAGAGTAAGGAGAAAAGAATACTAAGCGAAGAAGTGAGCTTTTTAATTACTAATATATTATCGGACTCAAAATCTAGAATACCGGCATTTGGAGTAAATAATTTTCTAACTATACCCGGACAGAACGTGGCAGTGAAAACAGGCACAACAGACAACAAAAGAGATAATTTGACGCTTGGGTACACACCATCTTTTGTTGTAGCTACTTGGGTCGGGAATAATGATAATACACCTATGAATAGAAATCTTGCATCCGGATTAAGCGGCGCTGCGCCTATGTGGAACAGAATAATGAGTTTGACTCTGCAGGGGAGAACGGCGGAGTCATATAATAAACCAGAAAATATAATTTTAATGACATATAAAAGATGCAATATTAGTGAGTACTTTATTAAAGGCAGTAATATTCCATCATTATCCTGTAATTCTAAAAAAAGCGCTTCAAATAAAAATTAAGTTTATTTTGAAAATACTTCCAGAAATTTAATTTCAAAATAGAAATTGAAGGTTGATGGCCAATACCAATTAGATTAGTATATTGCTATGAAAAATATGAATGAGGAAGGTACTGTAGAAAGTATAGCTTCAGATGGGAATTTAGATGATATGGTTCATGAAACTGAACCAAAACAAGAAACAGATAGAATTAGAGATGGTCTAGCTGGAATAGAGTTTTCGGAGACTGGAAAAGCTAAATGCCGCGGAAATATTTCTAATGAGTCTGGTAATAAAACAGAAGTAGCATTTGACTATTATCATGCTGAACAAAACGCATTAGATTTTGAGTTAACTGAAGAAAATAAAGAGTATTTGAATAAAGATTTAGCATTAAAGGATATAAGATTTCACGTTTATTCCAGAGAAATCGGAGAAAACGGATCCATTGAAGACAGACCTGACAGAAAAGTATATCTTCTTATGCATGGTTGGACTGCTACTCATGCAATTTATACCGAAGTTATCCGACAAAATGATTTGACCATGGTCGAAGAAATATTAGCCCGGGATCCATCAGCGATTATTGTGGTTCCGGATGGTAATGGTTTTGGGGAAACTAGATTTAAAACGGAATTTGAAAAGTCGGAAATAGATAAGTACAAAAAACAAGTTAAGAAAGAAAATATGGATGACCTTGAGGTCAAAAAGAATATTATTTCAGAAAAAAGCACTCCTGAATATTATGCGATGCAAATGGAGTTTCTTTTAGGCATCGTATTGGACTTAGAAGGAGAATATAACGATAAAAAAGAAAAAGTTAAAGGAAGCCCACGAGTAGCTGTTCTTGGTCATTCTATGGGCGGTGCTGCTGCAATGATATTAACTACGAGATGGGGATATGAAAGCTTGGCTTCTGCTCCGGCGTTATTTCCATCTAAAGACAATGAAAAGTACATGAAGGACCATCAGGACATCCTAAGAAAAAATAAAGCTGCGGAAAGACTTTATCGATTTCTGGGCAACAGCACGTATTTGGCCGATGTAGTTGGAAGGTTAAGAGAATTTATGAGTTCAATTAGCGAAATTGCAGTTCAGCAGGTTTTTGTGGCAATAGCAAATGAACTTATGGGTAGGAAAATATCAGGAGATCCCAAAAAGGACAAAAGCATGCTTCAACATCTAGGTGCAATTCATATCCGGGAATTAACTAAAGATAAATTTCATACAATTTCCACAACCATATTAAATTTAATAAACGGAATTGATTTTTCGGAATGGAGTATGAAGGAGATTGCTAATTTAAAAAATGTGGAAATAATATGCGGAAAATTTGATACTTTAGTTCCGTGGGAAGAATTAATGTATTCACTTACTACTATTGCTGCCTATGCATTGGATGCTCAACGCGATAATGTACCTGGTTCAGATGAAGCATCAGACGCCGCTACAAAACTTATTCAGAGAGTGATACAACCTGATATTGAAGAAAATGCTGAAGCTGAAATGGCTACGTGGCTTGTTATAAGAGCCTTTCACCCTGAAGATACGGATTTAATATTATTTGAAACAGTCGACAAGGAGCAATATTATAGAAAATTATTTGGTGAGGATTATAAATTAGCTAAGAACTTAGACGAAAGTGGTCATTACAGAGCGCTTCTTGGTGACGAAAAAGTTGTAAGAAAACTAGTTGCAATGGCGCACGAAAATAAAGGTGAAGAAAAATGACACCCTTTACAAACCCAAACAAATACCGAATAATATAACTTATGACTTCAGCCTTAGATCACATTATAGTTAAAGGTGCGCGTCAGCATAATCTTAAAAATAT
>CAZEAL010000096.1:0-4190 GCA_964510265.1 uncultured Candidatus Saccharibacteria bacterium | reverse complement strand
CATGACAATTTAAAAGAAAAACTGGAGCAAATGGACACAGTTTATGTTGAAGGTGGTAACACATTTTATTTATTAGATATCAGCAATAAAAGCGGCTTTACAAAAATAATACAAGATCTAGTAAACAAAAAAAATAAACTTTATATCGGTACAAGCGCAGGATCCATAGTCGCCGGACCGAATACAGAATCAACAAAATACTTGGATGATCTGTCTGTTGTACCAAACTTTAAAAATTTTACCGGATTTGGGTTAGTTAATTTTGTGGTTATTCCACACATTGGTAATGACGATTTTTATCGACAATTTGAGGACAACTATTTTGAGATGTTTAAAAATCTTAAAATGTATGATTACCCGCATATTTGTTTAAGGGACAATCAGGCGATTTGGGCGGAAGATAACAAAATAGAAATAGTACAGGACTAGATCAAACCTATGAATAAAGGTTGTATAATTTTTAAAAGGAGGTGATAAATATTATGAGGTATTTATTTGTTTGTCCGGTTCCCGGATGTGGCCACGAAGTAAAAGCACAAGCAAACTCTGACGAAGACGCCATAAAAAAAATAATGATGGCCGGAGCAGATCACGCCAAAAAGGTTCATCCAGATATGAAAGTAGACGAAAAGCAGATGCTTGAAATGGTTAAAACTCAAATGAAAAAGTCGTAAAATACACTCTTAGTTGATTTAGGCTATAATCTGATGGTGTTCAAATCGGTTTATATTAAGGTTGCATTTTTATTGGTACTTATAGTAATTGCTTCTATTATTTTTATCCAAGATAAAAGGTCTAATCAAGATGGGAAATCAAACAATAATAACACAAATTCAGTGGATCCAAACCTTCCGAATAATTCAATCCTTCAGGATAAAAAAACAAAAATAACGGGATATAGAGAGCCTGATTATAAATTTCCTAAATACACTGACTCTTATGAAAAAGAGTTAGCTGAACTTGGTAAAGTCATACTTACTCTATTAAAAAATAAGGACATGGCTACGCTATCTAGTTATGTTCACGATGATTTGAGTCTGATTATCAAACCTTATTATTCACCTTCCCAAGAACAAGGTCGTACTTTGAATCTAGAACAAGTCAAAAGTTTTTTTAATGATAAAAAAGAGTATCAGTGGGGACTATCCGACGGTTCCGGTTTACCGATCGTTCTTACTAATAACGAGTATTTTAATAAATACCTTTATGATAACGACTTTTTAAACTCGGATTATCATTCATACAACAGCGACATTTCGGCAGGAAACAATTTTCCACTGGATAGTTTCATCCCTGAGCTTTTCGAAAGGGAACAAGTTAGATTTATAGAATATTACTTTGGGGGATTTGAAGAACAGTATGATGGAATGGATTGGCAGGCTTTATCTTTAGTGTTTGTAAAACTGCAGGATAAATGGTATATTGCTGGAATATTTCACAATGAATGGACTATTTAATTTAAAATACTTTGATATAATTTGTGTATGAATAAACTTCAAACTTTTCATAATATAAAACAGAAATTACCACTTGGAATACTTCTTGTTTTTACAGGGCTTGTATTAACCGCCTGTTTCCATACTCAAAAGCAGCAATCCAACACTACAGAAACCACTTCCAAACAAAATGAAAATCAAAGTAAAGGTCAAAAAGTTAAAGGATCACTTTTTGACATGATGAAATTAAACAAAAACATGATGTGCTCCTACACCAGTAAGGACGATGAAGGAAATACAATTTTTACAGCAGAAATGTTTTTGTCCGGAAAAAAAATTAGAAGTAACGTTAAAATGACCGATAATGAAGAAAAAACCATAGAATCCTTTATGGTAAGCGACGGAGAATGGTTCTACATTTGGTCAAACGCATCCGACAAAGGTACTAAGTTTAAAATAGACGAAATGGAAAAGTCGCTGCAGGACGCCACCAAAGATGTAAAAGACCAGACAACTAAAAATCCGGATTTAAACAAAGTAGCAGAGAAATTCGATTATTCTTGTGATTCGTGGATTCCAGACACGTCAAAGTTTACTGTACCATCAAATGTAACTTTTATAGACATGCAAGAAACACTGGATAAACTCAAAGAACAATTAGGTGGCTTTAAAGAAGCCGGTTGCAATGCCTGTAATATGATTCAGGATGCCAGCGCAAAGGCGGAATGTTTGAAGAATCTTGGGTGCTAGTTGAACAAACACGAAAACGATTCAATTTTAAACAATTAAACTCATTAGCTATAATTTTTCATTATATTGTGTTTTTTTATATAAAATAGTATAACTTCAATAACATATCCCATAGGGGAAGGAGACTGCAGTGAAAAACGACATAATGTGGAGGATGCTATTCCAAAGGACCGGAAAAACATACTCCACAAACGGACTGAGCCCGCAAGCTGTGTTCGTCCCAGCTTACGGGATAAGTACAGATGGTTTAAGGCTGACTCGGTTAAGTAACCTGGCCACTGCGTTGGGTGTGCGAGCTTTCAACGACGCCAAAGCAAGATGGATAATTCTATCGCATGCATATATGGATTATGCTGCGACAGAGAAAGCTCTCAAAATGCGATTGCTTGGGTTGGTGAACTTCCCAGACGACTGCATTTACCACATCATGCCCGCTACTACGGGGTTAACCACAAGTTATACGGAACTCTCAGAGTTAACCAAATTTATTAACGTACATGGAATACGGACAATATCCGTAGTGGGAGAGTATCACCATCTACCGAGAGTGCTTTTAGGTCTGCACTTTCTCGCACCTAAACTGCAGGTGGTCCCACTACCCTTTGAAGCAAAATCAGAGGCTCACTTAGCCCCTGGACGCTTAAAAGGGTATAGCAACCTCAACCTGGTTTGGTTCGCCTGGAATTTCTTTTTCTTCATGCTTACACCGTGGCTTGTTAACGCATGAGCAATAAGAAAACGAAATATGAACAATCAGGTGATAGGCTCCCAGGCTGCTTATCACCTTAGCAATCAGCTCCTATGATATTATTACATTGTGAAAATAACGCTCTATAACGCAATATCTATCGATGGATTCATAGCAAAGGAAGATGGCAACTCGGATTGGGTATCTGATACAGATGCGGAAATATTTTATAATACATGCAAAAAAACCGGATGTATATTTGTTGGAAGAAGAACTTTTGATCAGTTCAAAAGTGAAATATACCCTATACAAAACGTAACAAATATCGTTTTAACTTCAAATAACAATCTTCAAACCGTCGAAGAAAATACTTTTTATGTTAATTCTGTGAAAGAGGCTGTTAAAACTGCTGAAGAAAAAGGACACAATGAAGCCATTTTAGTTGGGGGAGCGAGAACTAACGAATCGTTTTTAACAGAAACCTTTATAGATGAAATTATTTTAAGTATACATCCTATTGCGTTGGGCAGCGGGCTAAAAATATTTAATAAGTATTCCGGTGAAATACATTTAAGTTTAGTGAAAACTGAAAGTATGAATAACGAACTTGTTTATATATATTACAAAGTGAATAAATAACGACATCCGATTTGTATATTACAAAACACCTCACTAAAAACTATTAAGTCCCATTGATCACAAAGAAAGTAATATAATTAACTGCAAGTAATAATTTATGATAAAGAAACTTCCTTATATTTTAATAGTGTTAATCCTTGTGATTTTGGATTTTGCCGCACTAGATGACATTACAACCGGTAATGAGCCCAACTATACTTTGGAATTTGTGATTTTGGCCCTAAGCGTTTTTGCTTACACTTTTTTGGTAATCAAATTTCTTCTTAATCATAAAATCAGTAAAATAAGGTAATATATCAATATGTGGCTTATATATGCCTTAATTTCTTTAGCGTTTTTTCAAAAATATTAACCACAAACAGCAAAGATCAAAGAGCGTTTTCAGTAATTTATAGCTTTTTTGCATCTGTCTGGGCACTTTTATTTTTTATTTTAGAAACAGATATAAGAACTTTAAAACTTCCAACAAACCTAACACCTTATTTTGTACTGTTTGTAGCATGCTTATTCTACGGCCTGTTTGAAAGGTATAGATTTACAATAATAAAACGCGTAGATATATCATTATTTTCTATAATAATGACACTCGCTCCGGTAACAGCTTTCATAGGTTCATCGATTTTATACAATGAACCTCTCACTTTGATTAAATTAATAGGCGGAGCTTTAATAATTAT
>CAZEAL010000095.1:0-6931 GCA_964510265.1 uncultured Candidatus Saccharibacteria bacterium | reverse complement strand
AATTAATTTTCTTTAACATAAACTCTCCAGTATTCTAATCCGTTAATAAATAATACTTTATCTTTTACCCATTTTATATCGCTATCCAGAACTTTTTTGGGAAACTCTTCGTTAACTCCCAATATAAGTAAATCAAATTTCGTAGAACTAATTTCACGGATATCAAATATTTTTGAATTCGAGTAAATAGATTTCATTGGCTTGATATCAATAAAACCTAGTTTCGGCTCGTCACCGTAAGTATTCGCATAATTATCCTTTATGAATTCTTTTAAATCATATATGCCTATTCCGAATGGCTTTTGAGCAAGTACAGCATTAGCATTTTGTGCGGAACCAAACACCGGACTTGTATACAAAAAGTAGTATGGATAAAGATTTGTTAATGGAATTACATAAAAAACTGCGGCCGATATCACCAATAAAGTGCGTAAAATATATTTATTTAAATAATCCCGAATAAAATAAAATCCCAAAACAGAAATCAGAGATAAATATGGATAAACCGGAATCATATATCTGTCTAGCTTTTTAGTAGGGTAAGTCATTATTAATGCATATCCTATATATAAAACGGATAAATATATTACCGGATTTGATAAGTTAGAGATTTTAAACACACTCTTTATTATATTGGGCAGCGTTGTAGCTTTTTTGATCAATTTACTATGCGCAACGTAACCTGCCATAATAAATACACCGAATAACAAAAATGGTGTAACCTTCAACAGCATAACTAAGGGATAGAAAAACAGCCCTCCGTCGCGTGTGTATTCACCTAAAATGATCTGGCCGTGCCCTTTTCTTACTCCTACTCTCTCCCCCTCGTTATATAACTCTGTTAAAACCTCTAATGGTTTAACCCAAAGCGCCGGAAACAGCAAAAAAGTAAAAAGTAAAAAAGGGACTAATACGGAAAGTACATATTTATATACTTTCTTTTTACCGTATGTTTTAAAGGCAAATAATCCGCCGAAAAGGATAAAAAATAATATACCTCCCACACCAAGGGTTTTAGTTAAAAATGCCAGAGAAAAAAACAATCCGGATAAAAGCGCATAAATCCATTTAAATTCCCTTAAATGCAAAATTGTTAACAATAATCCGTCAAATAAAAACAGTGCTAAAAGTACATCCAGATGATAAAGCCGCGAATTTCCTATAAAAAACGGTTCAAATGAAAACAGAGCAACACTTGCCACCGATAAAAATAATGAGTGTTTCGGAAATAAAACGTATAAAACTTTATCAAGAAGATATATTGTAAGTACCGATAAAAAAAGCTGTACTATAATTAATGAAAACTTGGCTATCAAATCATAAGTGGGGAAATTAAATTGATTATAAATCACCTCTGCCGGATTCAACTGTTTATAGAATTCAATCGGAATTCCCGATATCCACATTAAAGTAACACCGGGATGATAATGCTGATAAGTTCTTTCGAATTGACGGAATTTTAAACCGACAATAAATTGCTCCGTCCTAAAATGCCAGTTAACTCCGTCGGGATTAATAGTGTCATTGTTAAGTCTGGGAAGTCTGGTAGCCAAGAAAAACAAAATAAACAGACCAAATAAAAGCCATTTTTTACTTAAAACATGCATAAAAATAGCTTAATGGATTGTTTGGTTTTTTTCAAATAGATTCATTATCGGCATAGAGACTCAACAAAAACTTATTAAATTTATTTTTTTGTAAATATTTTTACTGACAAAGCACCTTCACCAAAATCTTTTATATCAAAATATTCCGATATAGTTGTTATTAGTTTCATGTTATCCGGTAAAGCCAAAGCAAGTCTTCTAATTTCGTAAATTGTGGAAGGTTCGTACTGCATTGGAGCATCGGGATATATTTCTGATAGAGGAGCACCAGATAAAGTTTTTATTACAATGTCTGCCTGCCGAGCTGCTGATAGCCCAGCAACATACGTAGTGAAACCTTTTATATTATCAACTACCAAGCTCCCGCCAGGTTTTAAAATTCTATGATAACCATTAAAAGTATCAATCAATAATCGAGGATCTTTAAAGTTGTAAGCTACATGCCAAAGCGCCCCCTTTCTATCTATTACTATATCTGCTATACCGTCAGGAAGAGGAAGTTCTGATGCATTCCATCTTAAATAATCAAATGAATGTAACTCCGACACTTTGGGTTTAACAAATTTTTCAATAAAAGGGTGGACACCTAAGTCGGCTATATCCCCAACTATAAATTTGCTTTTTCCTCTTCTAGTTAATAAATCAGCTTGAAACATCGCTAACTCTTGAGTGGGTATGTTTGCAGATACACTTACAAAAGTTAAGTCCGATTCAGGGGGTGGAATTATGCCGGCTTTTTCAAATTCATGCCATTGCGCCGATGCTTCCTGAGGACCGAAAAGTCTTTCAGACTCATCTTTCCATTCCGGATTGCCTCCATACTTATCGGCTATTAAGCTCCTCATTAAATCTTTAGCATCTGCTGATGGCATTTTATTTTGTTTTTCCTAACATTCTATGAATTTTATCAACCGCAAATTCCAAATCATCTTTTGAAATAAAATTGGAAATTCGTGCCCCCAAAAATAAGAGAAACATAAATAAAGCAAAAAGAACAACTTTTAAAACAAAGCTAAGAGGGTGACCGTCCAATAATACGTACCCCGCACCTACCCATGCAATAGTAAATCCCTGTATTATTAACAAAACATGATCGTGGTTTATAAATTTAAACCTCAGTCTATATTGTGAAATAAATACCATAAATACCATACACAAAGCTGAGCCTAGTAACATTGCATAAGACATTGACGGAAGACTTCCTAAATTTTCGTTAGTAAGTACAAAAAATAGAACAGTAGATATTAAAAGCACCACGAAACTTGAAATCAGTTCCTTAACGAGTTTAGCCGGAATTATAACCGATGACTTTATTATGTTTATAAATGAATAAAAAACAAATGCGAACACCAGAGGCAAAATATAAGGAAAGGAATCGTTGTATTTATCCCCTCCAACTAAAAGTCTGATTACATCCTTGCTCCAGTAAACTGCGCCAGAGGCAACGAATATAACCAATATGTATATTTTATTGAAATTGTCGCTGAACATCTTAATAAACGAGGAGGTATCGTTGACATATTTTTCAGATAAAACAGGCAAATTAACGTCTGTAACCGCGTCGGAAATATTCATGAGCTTCTTTGCATAAAGCATACTGAATGCAAAAATGCCTACGGTTTCTTTCGTGACTTCAAAACCTAAAAGCAGAGGACCGGACTTTTCCCACCATGTATATAATATTTTCACAAAATAAATAGCCAGGCTAATTGACAAAAGTTCCTTAAATAACGCTTTAAAGTCGCTTTTACTGGGAAAAACCAGTTTGCCTTTCAAAGGTCTGAATGCCAAATAGGCAAGTATAGTTGAAGAAACTAAATTAAAAATCGCCAGTGCATAAAAATATCCGTTTACTTTATAAAAATAAACCAAAGGAATAAATAATAAAACGCTGACAATCGCTATTCCGGATTGAAATAAAAATAAATGTTTAAATCTTTTAGTTCCGGAGATAACCGAATTTAATATGCTCTGCACACCTTGAAATATCAAAACCAGTGCATAAATCTTAATTGGCAGAATTAACGATTCGTCATTATATGCGTTCACTGCTAAATTATTGGCGGAAAGAAAAAGAAATAAAACAAGCGGAACGGTAACAACATACCTTATTACCAATGCCGTAATAAATATTTTGAAAATTTCGGTGTCGTCTTTAGCAGCAGAAATTTCCCTTGTACTTCCCGAAGCTAAACCTAAATGTTGATAAATGCCGAATGCCCCACCGATAGAAGCCGCCAGCTGTACTAATCCATACTCCGCTACAGTTAACAACCTCACAATAAAAAAACTTTGAATAATCCCCAAAGCCATAGCTACACCGCGGGATATAAAGCTGATTACCTGCCATTTCGTAAGTTCTTTCATATATAGATAGCAATTAAAAGTTTATCAGGGTTAATTTCTCTATTCAATTAATATTTAATCAGGAATTTATTTAATGAATCAATTAATGCAATCGGATTTTCATAATGCCAATAGTGGCTGCCTTTATGTACTTCAAGTTTTGACCTACTTAATTTATTTAAATTATGTTCCTGATCTTTAATTTTCACAACTGTATCATTCTCCCCCCATAAAACAAGGATATCAATGTCACTATTCGATATACAGGACGGCGTGCCCATACTTTTAATACAGTATTCTAATCTTTTGGCATGATTGTATTGGGGTTTATGGACTTCAATAAAACTTTCACTATGGTCTATTTTAGTTGCCTTACTAGAAATTCTTCGAATTCTATCAAAAAACTTATCGATTACCATGTTTCCTAAAATTCTAATTGTGCTATTGTTAGTCCAATCTAAAAAGGGATCTATCAAGACCAATTTTTTTATATTTATATTATGATCCAGGCACAATTCCCATGCTACCCTCCCACCGAATGACCGGCCTATAATATTTAATGGTTCATTTAGATTTAATTCTAATATAAATTCTTTAATTGAAAGCATAAAATCTGCAAAAGAAAATTTCCTGGGAATTTCATATGAAAGACCGTGGCCCGGTAAATATGGGGATATTATTCTAATTCCTTTTGGAGATAAGTGATGGTGCAATATATTAACTACATCTGGTTTTCCATACCCCCCGTGTAAATAAACTATGGGTTTCCCAGGTAATTCATTATCGTAATAGTAAATTTGCCCAAAAGTAGTTTTAGCACTTTTTAAGGATAACTTATTTCGTTCGGGCATAATTGTATTTCTGGTTAATTCACAAAATCTCAATATCACCCAAATAAATACTTCTAGTCCTTATAACATTCGACATCCCCACAAAAACTTTGTAGGAACCTGGATCCAAATAACCGGGAAGTGTTATATCAATAGTTTCTTCATAATAAATGTCTTCAACCCAGTCACGCAATTGTTTTATAGCAAACGACGGAAGGTTCGCCACCTGATAAATCTCACCCGTTTCTTCATTTATCAAAGTAAGAAATAACACGTAATCGTCTAAAGAGTCGTTTTCTCTTTTAATGTAAACAAATTTAGCTTTGCCGCTTTCCCCCCTAGAAAGTTTTTGAGGGTATTCGTAATCTACAAGGTGAAGGGATAAAAATATTTCATAATTGAACTTTTCCGGATAAATAAATTTTTCCTGCAGCGGTAGAAGCTGCTCTTTTCCATAATTTCCTACGTTTTTAAAAACAAACAAATTTCCGCACCCGGTCATCAGTCTGTAATTAGGGCTTTTAATTAAATCTTCTATCACATCCTTTACCAAAGACAAATCAACGTCTAAAATATTTAAAATTTTCTTTGAGAAGACGTCCACTATTACATAATCTGCTTCGTTATACAGAGCCGGGAAAATTGCGTAAGTCTCCCTTTTAGCTAAGTGGGCGCCTAAATAGTCAGGTCCGGTAACTGAAGCATCATTGGGAATCATTTTTATAATTTTATTTGCACATTCTCTGTCTTTATTTTCCAGCTTGGAAAGACGTAACACGTCTCCTACTTTAACTTCATCGCTTCTGGCGGTTTCCGTATCTTCCTTTGCATAAGCTACGGAGCTAATTCTTTTCTGGATGGCCTGTGTAATCCATAAATATACCGGATTATTGTATTCAAATGTTTTTAGAACATTTAACGAGAGAATAACCAAGCTAAATAAGATAACAACGAATGACTGCTTAAGTTTAAATTTAGCCAAATATAGAGATAAAAAATAAGATATAAAACCAACGGCATATATAGTTGAAATAAACAGAACAGGAATCACCATAGAAATTCTGTGATTGGTAATTTCCGAAGTTCCGATTCCTCCTGCCGTGGTAGCGTAGTTAATTACTAAATCAGGTATAGCAAGCATTGTAAATAAAGGATTGGCAAATGGCATGTATCCAAGCGGTTCAAAGGTTTTCCTAAAATTATCAATTCTATCTCCCCCAAATATAACTCTCACAAGCTTTTGTGGATCTGTAAACAAATTAAAAATTACTTCGGTATAAGACTCTCCAAATTCTTCGTATCTGCTTATAAAGTAATTAGGTCGGGCAACATCTCTCACAATATCAGTATCAAGACCTAACGATTTGGAAAATTTTTCGAATCCTTCGATTCTATATTTAGCGTAATAGGGAATAAGTATAAAAAATGCTACAACAAACCATGTCGTTCCAACACCGAACATACTTACACCAAGTTTAGTGTTTTTTGAAACCCATAAAGTTTTTAAAATTTCACTAACTCTTAATCCTTTAAGTTTGGTTTTATCTTTTAAAATATCCCAAATGGCTGATCTGCACAAAACTATAAATAAACCATATATTGCTACATAAATCGGCAGCTGTTCCTTACCCATCATAGTTATAACCAAAAGCACCCAAAGCAAAACAAGATTTTTCCGTGAGTAATTGTTAGTTTTATACATCTTTTCAAAAACATAAAAGGCTCCCAGGAAAAACGGAATAGCAACTGTAACACCATGAAACCCTGTCCATGCTGTTAAGTAACCTACAGCAGGATAAAATAAATAAGAAATACCAAAAAGAAATGCCGCTAGTTTAGATCTGAGCTCAAGTTCGGCAACTTTAAATATTAAAATAGAACTGAAAATAACCAGTATAAGCTGTGAGATAACCAGATTCAGAGAATGCTGCCACAGAGCAAAGGTTGGAACAAAAAGTACCAAAATGGGATCAACATGGCTCATGGACCATCTTGGCAGGTTTGTACCAAAATAATCGGTTAAATACATAAACCTGCCGTGCATGGTATTCCAAACCATTTGAGTCATATTACCCAAATCAAATTTACCGAAGTCAAAATTATCATATCTGAAAATATTCATTCTCAAATTAACCATGAAAACTCCGG
>CAZEAL010000094.1:0-4850 GCA_964510265.1 uncultured Candidatus Saccharibacteria bacterium | reverse complement strand
AATCATATTTACCAGAAATACAACTGAGGGAATTAATTTAGTTGCTCATTCCCTAGGACTTAAAAGGGGGGATGTTGTCATTACCTCAGACAAAGAACACAACTCCAACCTTATTCCCTGGCAGGTTCTAAAAGAAAAATTCGGGATTGAGCATAAAATTATCTTCTCAAAAGTAGACAGCACATTTGACCTCGAGGCATATCAGCAAGCCTTAAATAACAATGTAAAGTTGGTGTCACTCGGTCTTACTTCAAACCTAGATGGCGTGACTATCCCCGCTAAAAAGATTATTCAGTTGGCTCATAAAGCGGGTGCGCTGGTGTTGCTAGATGGCGCTCAAGCGGTTCCCCACCACAGAATCGATGTCCAAGACCTTGATATAGATTTCCTGGCATTTTCAGGTCACAAAATGCTGGGTCCGTCAGGCACTGGAGTTTTATATGGGAAATACACTCTACTGGATAAACTTGAGCCATTTATGGTCGGTGGTGACACCGTCGCCAGCTCAACTTATGAGACTCATGAATTTTTACCTCCTCCCGAGAAATTCGAGGCTGGCTTGCAAGATTACGCGGGGGTCATCGGACTCGGAGCTGCCGTCAAATATCTAAGCAAAATAGGATTTGATTTCATAGAACAGCAGGAACAGGCATTAAACAAGTATATAACTGAAGAACTGAAATCAATTACCAATCTAGTCATTATTGGGCCAAATAATCCGGCCCAGCGCGGTGGAATCATTTCGTTCTATATCCCCGGTAAAGATCATCATCAGATAGCCCTAATGCTTGATGAAACCGCTAAAATCATGGTTCGCTCCGGCCAGCACTGTGTCCATTCCTGGTTTCAGGCCAAGAACATTCCCGGATCGGTTCGCGCTTCTGTCTACTTTTATAACACTATGGAAGAAGCAGAGATGTTTGTGCGTGAGTTAAAAAAGATTGTGAGTATATTATAACTATATGTTTTGTATTTTAGCGTTTATCGCATTATCAATTATTAGCATATTCAGCGCCTCACATCGGGAATTGGCCAAAGAGGCTTACGACTGTGTTTTCCGCCGCCTTACTTTTCGCCCCTGCACCACTGGATTTAAAGAAAAAATGAAGGCCAAGCTCGTCGGCAGGCTTTTAAATCGCTCAGCCGTTGCCGCCAAGCTTTTAAACAAACACTTTGAACTCCTGTCGTGGATTTTGTTTCTGACCACGGTTGCCAGCATATTTTGGACCGGAAAAGGACTTTTTAACTTTTACATGTATGGTAGTTGCAATGGGCTAAATAAGTCTGGATTTTGCGCGCTTGACCCT
Organism: uncultured Candidatus Saccharibacteria bacterium; assembly: GCA_964510265.1. Classification (GTDB taxonomy): domain Bacteria; phylum Patescibacteriota; class WWE3; order UBA101185; family UBA10185; genus 2-02-FULL-38-14. The sequence continues at coordinate 3,543 of CAZEAL010000094.1, read as the reverse complement.
AAGGGAGAAAACAATAAAGTTTCCCAAACTGGCGGCAGTTGTGGGACAGGCGAAGGAGATGAGAGTAAAGTCACTCTCAATGGCGTAAATCTCGATCTCTTTCCGTCCGAAAATATTGGGGCCAAAGATGAAGTAGTACTAATCGGTTGCTACAGTTGTGACTACACTAGAAAAGCTTATCCGCTTGTTAAGAAGCTTATCAGTGATAATACTGTTAATTACACATTTGCCCACTATCCCGTCAAAGAAGAAACTCTCTACCTTCTTCCTATCGGTTACTGCGCCTATAAACAGGATCCAGACAAATTCTGGCAACTAAATGACAAACTATTCTCCAGTGAGAAAAGTGATATTGCCAGAAAAGAATTTGTAGACACCCTCCTCAAAGGTATTGGATACGATATAGAGGCAATCAATACATGTAGTACTTCGCCTGAAACAAATTCGGCCGTAGTCGAGCGGCGCATTGAGCTTGAAAAGACCAATATCTACGGCACTCCCTTGGTCTTTATCAACGACAAAGGATTGGTTGGACCCAAGCCATACCGTGTCTATGAAAGAATTCTTAAAGGATGGAAGTTTTGGTAACATGATAACCATTAAGGAAGAAACAATTATTGAAGCAAAACCTGAAAGTATTTTCAACTTTATTACTCGCATTGATACCTTTTATAAAGTCTGGCATCCAAAGGATCATGTTTTTTGTAAGGCAATTTTCAAAGATTTAAACCAGCGTGGGTGTGTTTTTCACTTTTTGGAAAAAATAGGCGGTTTTCCTCTCTATTTAATCGTTAAAGTCTCAAAAATAAAAAAGAATGAATATATTGAATATAAGCCAGCGTTTCTTTTCTCGTTTTTCAACTTGGGAATGGGGTATTTTTCTATAGAAAGTGTTTCAAAAAATACTTCCAAACTGACTGCGTACGTTGAGTATGGCAATCGGTTTGGCTTATTAGATAAAGTCTCTCGGTTTTTCATAAATACCGATCTTGCCAAGAAACATATTCAAGAAGAAGGCGAGAATATAAAAAGGTATTTAGAAGATCATTCTCGATAATGACTATCTATGATTTCAAAAAATATAGTGGTTGGAGCAATAAGCTCCTGTAGCACCTCTCCGGAAACAAACTCGGTGGTGGTTGAGCGGCGCATTGAGCTAGAAAAAACTAACATCTACGACACTCCCTTGGTCTTTATCAACGACAAAGGATTGGTTGGACCTAAACCTTATCGTGTGTATGAACGTATCCTTAAAGGATGGAGATTTTGGTAACACAAAAATTGATCTAATATGATGATGAAATTAGCCATTGTTCTTTCCAGCAGTCAGGCAGAAACAAATTGGAATGCATTTAGGCTTGCAAATTTGGCGCTCAGCAATGGTGATGTTGTTTCCGTTTTTCTGCTTGGTAAAGGTGTGGAGTATGGAAAGAATACTTCTGCTCAGTTTGACGTCACGCAACAAGTACAAAAATTTCTGGAATCTGATGGAAGGATTGTCGCCTGTGGCACCTGTATGGCAATTCGCAAACAAAAAAGCACTCAAGAATGTCCTGCGGGTGGAATTGAAGATTTATACAATCTGGTTGCTGATAGTGATAAAGTTTTGACTTTTTAAAGTACATTTAAAAAACTCCTTGACATTCCAGCTACTGGAACATTTATAATTCAAAACATGGAATCAACTTTTACTATAAAGCAGGCTGCTGTGCAGGTTGGACTTACCACAAAGGCAATCCGCTATTATGAATCCCTCAAAATCATGAATCCAGCAAAGCGGAAAGATAATAAATATCGTGAATATACTCTGGATGATATGTCTCGACTTCGTCTCATAAAACAAGCAAGAGCCTTGGGATTATCACTTAGTGAAATTAAACCATTAGTTAAGTATTGTATTGACGGTAAATGTGATGATTTAAAAACAGCCCTTGTTTCGAAAATGCCTGAGTATATCGTTTCAATACAACAAAAAATAACAGAATTACAGCTTCTGAAAGTTCAGTTCGAAAAATTAAATACGGCACTTACTTCTAAAGCAACAAAACCACCAGCATGTTCTCAAAATTGTTGTTCTACTATTGACGAACTAGTACAGCTAAACATAGCAAGCGTTAATAAATAATATGAACAAAAATACATTGATATTTCTAGTAGCAGCCATAATACTTGTTGGAGCGGGATTCTTCTTTTTCAAGAATGCATTTCCACCCGTTAAAGAAAATACTGCCGTTAGTATCCCTGCAAGTGGTAATGAAAAAACCTCCATGGCGACTCAAGATCAAAATAAGACTGATGACAATACCTCTCCAACATTAGGTGATACAAATGCTCCTGTGACTATTGTTGAGTATGGTCATTTTAAGTGTCCTGCCTGCAATAAGTTTTTTAGAGAAACAAAGCCTGAGATAAGTGAAAAGTATATAAAGACCGGTAAGGTAAAGTTTATCTGGAAAGATTTTCCATATGAAGGTGGAGATGCGAGCAGAGCCTCAGAAGCAGCCTACTGTGCAAAAGATCAAGGAAAATTCTGGGAATTTCATGACACCCTCTTTACATATATTTGGGATAATTACTATAAAAAGGGTATTAATGCTGAAGAGTCATTAGTCTTTACTGATGAAAGACTCAACGAGTTTGCCAAACAGCTTGGACTTAATACAACCAAGTTTAATAGCTGTCTTACCACAAATACATACACAAAATTGGTAAATGACAATTTTGAAGAAGGAAAGTCAAAGGGTGCACAGGCAACGCCGACATTCTTCATTAATGGACAAAAAATAGTAGGCGCACAGCCACTCTCTATTTTTGCTCAGATAATTGATAGCAAACTTAAATAAGAATTCTATGCAAAAACAGGGAAATATCAAAATAGCTTGGCAATCTTTCTACCAGGCGATAATTTGTTCACCGAGATACCTTATATTATCTCTGTTGATATCTATTTTCACCCTCATGTTTTCCATCTGGATTCCCAATCTGGGGTTGATACGCGATATTATTTTTTCCAGCGATTTTACTTTTGTTGGAAAACTAACCTTCCTCTGGAATTCTTTGGGCGCATTCACAACAAATTTCGCTCCACTTACTGCAGTTTTGACACTTATCATAGCAATCCTTTTTGGATTCAATATTGCCATAACTGTCTATTACTTTAAAAAACGAATTGCCTTTCAAAAAAGTAGCGGAATCAGTCTTGCGGGAATGCTTGCTGGACTCATTGGTGTTGGTTGTGCGTCATGTGGATCTGTTATTCTTGCGACGTTTCTGGGAGTTGGATCTGCAACAGCAATTACCGCCCTTCTTCCCTTTGGTGGAGAGGAATTTGCAATTATTGGAATTGTGATTCTCATTGGAGCAATCTACATTACAGCTAAGAAAATAGCGGATCCTCTAGCCTGTGGCATCACAATTAAAAAGAGTTAGCTCAGCTCTTGCATTTTCCTACTACAATTTGTAGAATAGGATGTTATCATGTGGTATTAAATTTCCCACTGCCCTAATGAATTTACGATATGAACCGAAAAGAAAAAACTATTG